>URTC01000020.1 GCA_900550765.1 uncultured Clostridia bacterium
AGCCATAGTGCTTCTCCTTAAAATAGTATCGTTTTCATTTTAAATAGTATAATCTATTGAAAAAGGCCTGTCAACCGACTATACTGATTACCAAGGAGGAATTCAAATGGATTTTGCAAACAAAACTTGTCTTATTACCGGCGGCGCCTCTGGTATGGGATTTTTAGCCGGACAATGTTTTTCCGAAAACGGTGCAAACATCGTACTGGCAGACATCGACGAAGCCGCTCTTGAAAACAAAGTCGGGCAGATTCGCCAAAATGGCGGAAAATGCATAGGCGCGGTATGTGACGTGCGGAATTATGCGCAGGTACTGCGTACCCGAGATACCGCAGTAAAAGCCTTTGGTTCTGTAGATATTCTATTAAATTGCGCCGGCGGTGCTTCCACGCGTGTGCTGAACTGCCCACAGAAAGAATTTAAGGATATTCCCATTGAAATCTTTGACTGGGGAATCGATGTAAATTTTAAAGGCACTTTTTATTTCAGTCATGCCGTCATGCAGCAAATGGCAAAACAAAAGAGCGGCGTCATTCTCAATTTCGGTTCAATCACCGGCGAAGAGGGCTGTGAAACGAACATTGACTATTCAGCCTGCAAAAGCGGTATTATGTACGGCATGACAAAATCACTGGCCCTTTACGGTGCCAAATATAACGTGCGTGTTTGCTGTATTTCCCCCGGCCCCGTATTAACTCGGCCAGGCATGGCCGCTATGAAAACTTTGCTGGGGCGTGCAGCGCAGCCGCAGGAAATTATCAATCTGGCACTCTATTTGGCCTCAGAGAAAGCCGCCTTTATTACAGGGGAAAATATTCTGATTGATGGCGGACGCAACCTTTTGCGCAATAAGGAGTAACATTATGAAGCCTACATTTTTAAACCGTGAAAAGCCGCTTTTAACAAATATGATTCAGGCTGAAACACCTGAGGCATGCATTTCCACTGCAAGAGAAGCCATTTTTGACGGTGCCGACGCCTTCGGTCTTCAGCTTTGCCAGATGAGACCAGAATACCGAACAGAAAAAAATTATCAGGACATTTTTTCTTATATGGAAGACCGCCCGGTTTATCTGACCAATTACCGTAACGGCTTTAGTAAACACTGCAGCGACGAAGAACGTGCCGAAGAACTGATGCTTGCACTGAAAGCCGGTGGGACGCTTTGTGATATCATGGGAGATTATTTTGATCCCTCGCCCCTGGAGCTGACCGAAAATCCTCAAGCCATAGACCGGCAAAAAAAGCTGATCGATCAGATCCATTCCCTCGGCGGTGAAGTACTGATGTCCTCTCATACCTTGTGTTTTCTTCCGGCGGAGAAAGTCCTTCAAATTGCCAAAGCCCACGAAAACCGCGGTGCGGACATTGTAAAAATCGTAACCGCCTCTAACAGCGAAGAAGAGCTTTTGGAAAATCTAAAGCTCTGTTCCCTGCTCAAACAGGAACTCAGGGTACCGTATTTGTTTTTATCCGTAGGCCCCTATTGTAAAATCCACCGCATTGTGGGACCTATGTTAGGCTGCTGTATGTGGCTCTGCGTACAGCGCTACGATGCTCTATCTACCAAAAATCAGCCCCTTCTGCGGGCCACGCGGGAGGGTATTCATCATTTTGACTATAAACCGGATCGAGAGAGAGAAAATTTATGAAAGTTATTTTAGTAAACGAGCAAAAAGAACTGTTTTTTTCCCAAGTACCGCTTCCGCAGATCTCTTCTGCACAGGTATTAATCGAAACGCATTATGCAGCGCTGAACCGTGCGGACCTGATGCAGCGCGCTGGTGACTATCCGCCGCCCGAAGGCGCTCCGGAATGGATGGGCCTGGAGATTTCCGGCATCGTTTGTAAAATAGGTGACGCAGCAAAGAAAAACAGCGGACTGGCGGTAGGCGACAGAGTTTGTGCTCTGCTTGGCGGAGGCGGATATGCAGAATATGCCGCAGTTGATTATCCTATGGTTATGAAAGTCCCGGATTGCCTCTCGCTTGCGCAGGCTTCCGCCATTCCCGAGGGTTATGCGACCGCATACCTGAACCTTTTTACAGAGGGAAAACTGCAAAAAAATGAAACCGTTCTGGTCCATGCCGGAGCAAGCGGCGTAGGCATTGCCGTACAGCAGATTGCAAAGGCCTACGGTGCTAAGGTCTTTGCAACAGTTCGCAGCGATGAAAAAGCCCTAAAAATCAAAAAATTCGGTGCTGACCAAATCATCAACAGCCAAACTACCAACATGATCACTTTTTTTGAACAGCATCCTGTCGATCTGGTTATCGACTGTGTAGGCGGTAATTTAATGGGCCAGTGTTTTGAAAAGCTGAACCGGTATGGCCGCTGGATCATGATCGCCGCATTGGGTGGGGATCTTACGCAGATCTATTTAAAGCAAGTGTACAAAAAAGGGCTGCGTCTGATCGGAAGCACGCTGCGTAGCCGGCCAAATGAGATAAAGGCCCAAATTTTAAATTCTCTGCAAAGTGAGATCTTTCCTTACTTTGAAAACGAAAGCATCCGTCCCGAGATTTTTCAAATCCTTAACTGGGAAAATGCGGAAGAGGCTCACCGTCTGATGCAGAAAAATCAAAATACCGGTAAAATCATTTTAAAAATTAAGGCATAAGACCTTTTGAAACAAAAAACTTCTCTGCGCAAGCCAGAGAAGTTTTTTTACCGATATTTTAATAGCAACATTTTATAAAATATTATCTAAAGAAAAGGTGTTCCGTTCCGCTATATGCTTAAACATTTCCATTGCCAGCTTTTTAGATTCCATAAATTCATCATAATCATAAACGATCTCCACCTGCATGGCCCAAAGATATTGATTCAGCAAATCAATTTCGCCATGATCGATCACAAGTTCAGCAATTGAGCTGCGCTTGCTCCACGCCTCCGTTAATTCTTCAATATCCTGCTGTGTTTCACAGGCTTCCAGCTGCGCAAGCATCTCATCAGTCAATGTATTAATATACAGATCAGAAAAAACAGCGCCGGCAGCAAAAACAACCGTAAACGCCAGAATAATAATCAGGTTCCGCATGGTTCCTCCTTTATGACCGGGTCCTTCCCCGCCCCGTGAATATAAAATTTTTCTTTATCATAGGTCAAAAGCAAGATCTCCTTTTCGTTCCGAAAGCCCGCCTTCTCGATATTTTTCTTAAGCCACTGTTCGGATTTTTGGATAAAAACAAGATTCTCCTTTTGAATGGTTCCATCCATAACCAATACGACCGGCGCCTCCTCCTGGGGTGGTGTAAAAGAAAGATCGTCCGGTACCATGGGACGGAAAGCGCTTTTTTGAATAATACTGATCTCGCCGTTGGTTTCCAGAACTGCATAATAAACCTGCGCAACATCAAAAATATCTTTTGAACGCAGCTGCTCTAACAAATCATTAATCGTATAGCGCACCGCGCGCAAAGAATCCTCCAAAATAACACCGCGTTCGATCAGCATACGGGGTTTTCCGCATATCAGCCGCCGCATTTTTACAGATTTTAACGAAAGCAGTGAAAGTGCCACACCCGCGATCAGCAAAACATAAATAGGAAGGATCCCCCATAAAAGCGGCGTATTGATATCCGACATCGGCGTTGTTGCCAGATCTGCCGCAATCAAAGTAAGCGCAAACTCATAAGGCTGCAGCTGACCGATCTGTCTCTTGCCCATTAAACGCATCATAATAAGCAGTGCAATAAACAAAATAAGCGTACGCATAATTATATTTGCCAATTTCAACACCTCGCTGTTGCAGTATTCCCCAATCTGTCGAACCATAAACAGAAAATTAAAAAAAGGAAAATAAAATGATTGTATACAATTTTCGTGAAATATGATATGATACCTATAGAAAAGAATAGGAGGGGTCTGCCTGTGGATGAAAAACTAAAAAGGGCGATCTTTTATATATTAACAAGACTGACGGCCGTAATTGTCGTAGCAGGCATTGTCATAGGGTTCTTTTTTTCAAGCATGAAAACATCAAATGTATATTTTTTGCTCAACGATGCACTCAAGGCCCGGTTGGATATTATTCTTTTGGGCAGCGATATTGAGGATAATTCCCGATTTTTTTCGTATAATTATATGCAAAGTCAGGAATATGCGCCGCTCAAAGAAAATTACAGTCTCTATATCATCAGCAACTACGGACACAAACTTAGTTACAGCAACCTGTTTGTATGGCCTTGGCAGCGCACAAAAACCGTAACGGTGCGCGAAGCGGTATTCGCCATCAACGGTGAACTGGATACAACTAAAATCAGCAAAGCCGATGCAATGGCACACGATGTTTATAACATTCCCGCTTGGAACGACAGCGTTTATAAAGTAAAACTTATTTATGAAAACGGCGCTTGGCTGATTGATTCCATTACCCGAAAGGGTGATTATAACTATGAGCCGGTAAAGACCCACGATCTTACCGATGAACAGATTGAAGCATTAAAAACACCGCAGCCAACCCCCACCATGGAACCTGTTCCTACTGAGATCGGCGCCACTGAACCTCCTTTAAACCGTTCGGCAATTATCAGTACCCCAATCGCAGGTACCACGGTGAACCTGCGGGAAGGCCCTGCAACGGCCTATAAAATATTGGCCGAGCTGCGCTCCGGCGATAGGGTAACGGTAACCGACGAAACCGACGGCTGGTATTATGTAACCCTTGAAGACGGAACCAAGGGATATATAAGCGGTTATTATATTTTATTTGAATGATGGGAAGTATTCGATGAAGCATTTAAAAATTTTTGAGGGCGACAAGGGCTTTTATCATCTGGTCACCCTGCTGATCTGCCTTGGCATTATCGTAGCGGTCAGTGTGGTTCTGCTCATTTGCTATATCACACAGGCATCTGCCCAGGATAAGACCAATCGGCTCGTAGCCTCGGCCGACGAATACAATGAGATCTATTTTTCTGACAGAATCCTAAAGGGCGTAACGGTCTCTGGCTACGATATCGGCGGTATGACTAAAACAGAAGCCAGAGAGTATCTTGCTGGCTGTGTAGATTACGATATCAGTGTTTCCGAGCTTATTATGAAATACGGTGAAAAACAGTGGATAATCGACAGAGATAAATTTCTGCTGGCCGTTGACGTAGATTACGCCGTAGAACGAGCCTGGGAGATCGGGCGTGTAGGTACTACGCAGGAGCGTACGGAAGCACTGAATACTCTTAACAGCGGGCAAACGATCGATATTTCTGCCACGGTGGTATCAGATCCCTCCTTTATTATGGCCGAACTGGAGGCTATTAAAGAAGAAATCGATATTAAAAAGAAAAACGCCACCGTCAGCTTTCACTATGATAACGGCCCTAAATACTCCTATACCGATGAAGTTGTAGGCAGCAGTTTGGACGTAGATAAGGCTTACGAAGAAATTTGCCAGTTGATTCAGCAAAATCAAGCAACCATTGAATACGAGCTGAAGCCGGATCCCGTGCAGCCCGAAATCCGCCGCAGCGACCTTGAAAAAGAATACCAGTTAGTAGCCAGTTACCGCACCTATATTTCCAGTACAAATAACGGCCGCAGAAAAAATATCACCATTGCACTGGAATGCTTCAACGAACGGGTATGGATGCCAGGCGAAACGCTGTCCTTTAACCAGTGGGTAGGAGAACGTACCGCCGAAAAGGGGTGTGCCGACGGCGTATATATCAATGACCAGCAGCTCTATGATGAAACCATGGGCGGCGGAATCTGCCAGGTCTCCACGACGATTTATTACTGCGCGCTGCTGTGCGGAGCCAATATGGTAGGACGGAATGCGCCCATTGAAATCACCGAAAGACGTCCTCACTCCTGGCCTTCGGTCTATATTCCGGCAGGGCTTGACGCCACGGTCAGCTGGCCGCATACGGATCTTAAACTTTACAACAACAACCAAACCCCGTATTTTATACGCACCTATATGTCTGCCACCTATGTAAACGTGGAAATTTACGGTATGCCGCTGCCGAATGACGCCAAAGTGACCATAGAAACCGAAACGATAGAAACCATACCGCCGGGAGATCCGGAATACATTGAAGATACCAAAAACGAGCATAATCTTGCTCCGGGCCAGACTAAGCTGGCGCAGGAGGCACGCACGGGCTATTCAATCAATGTTTATCAAATATGGAGCGAGCCCGGCAAAGAGCCGATTAAAACACTTTTGATGGTTTCAAAATACAATGCGATCCCGGCAAAATATTATATCGGCGTTGCACCGGCTGCATCGTAAAGAATTCTGCACAACTTTGTCTTTACAAAATAATTTTGATAAGGTATAATGACTATAATCTATAAAATTACAGGAGAGTATAACGATGAGCAATGTTTTAAAAAGCTATGAACTTGCAAAAGAGCGCTATGCGCAAACAGGCGTTGATACCGATCAGGTAATCGAAAAGCTCGGCAAAATTAAAATCTCTATGAACTGCTGGCAGGGCGATGACGTAAACGGGTTCCTTTTTCAGGATGTAGCACTTTCCGGCGGAATCCAGACAACGGGAAATTACCCCGGCAAAGCTACAACCGCCGCCCAGTTAAAACAGGATATGGAAAAAGCCCTTTCCATGATTCCGGGAAAGCATAAGGTAAATCTTCATGCCATTTATGCGGATACCGATGAAAAAGTTGATTTAGATCAGCTGGAACCCAAGCATTTTGCTTCCTGGGTAGAATGGGCAAAAGAAAATGGCTTAGGGCTTGATTTCAATCCTACCTGCTTCTCTCATCCGATGGCTGACAGCGGTTTTACCATTTCCAGTGCTGCTCCCAAAGTCCGTGCTTTCTGGATCGAGCACTGCAGACGCTGCCGCCGTAATGCTGATTATTTCGGCCGCGAACTGGGCCAGAAGTGTGTAACCAACTATTGGTTCCCCGACGGCTACAAGGATATTCCGATTGACCGCGAAGCCCCCAGAAAGCGCATGATGACTGCTTTGGATGAAGTGTTTTCTGAAGATATGGATCCGCAGTATAATTTGGATGCCATTGAGAGTAAGGTATTCGGCATCGGCGCCGAAAGCTATACTGTCGGCAGCAATGAATTCTGCGTAGGCTATGCAACAAGCCGTAAAAAAGCTTGCTGCTTGGATGCAGGACATTATCATCCCACAGAAGTAATCTCGGATAAGATTTCCTCCGTGCTGCTGTTCACCGACGAGCTGCTGCTGCATGTAAGCCGTCCAGTCCGCTGGGACAGCGATCATGTAGTTATTCTTGACGATGAGCTCAACGCGATCGCTCAAAGCCTTGTAAGAACCAATTTGCTGGCAAGAACCCACATTGGCTTGGATTTCTTTGATGCCTCCATTAACCGTATTGCCTGCTGGGTGATCGGTATGAGAAATATGCAAAAAGCGCTGCTGAAAGCAATGCTTGAACCTACCGAAACCTTTAAAAAATTGGAGCTTGACGGTGATTATACCAGCCGTCTTGCCCTGACGGAAGAACAGAAAGTAATGCCCTTCGGTGCTGTATGGGATTATTTCTGCGAGAAAGCGGGCGTTCCCGTAGGTGACGCTTGGTTGAGCGAAGTGAAGCAATATGAAAAGGATGTACTTTCCAAAAGATAACTGTTTTTAAGTTTCAAACAAAGTTAACGCCCCGAAGTATCGGGGCGTTTATTTTACCCGTTTCGTTCTTATCCCATAGGTCAATGGGCCCCAAAAAATGCAGCTGCAGCCGCCAGTATAGCACGCAGAAACAGCGTATCAGCAAACCAATCTCTATTCAAAGTCTCCATAACTGTAAAATCTTCACACGAATGAAACATCGTCCAAAAAACACCGTAAAAAAATCCCGCCGTCTGTTGAACGGGAGATTTCCTTTTGTACAAGCAGCAAACGGCGGTAAAAGAATTGCAAAGCTATTGCATAATTGTTTTTTTAAGCCACTGATAGCTCTCTATAAGCTCAGCCGCCTCACGATAGCAGCTGTCATATACTTCGATCATCACCGCACCGTCATATGCGCCGATTTTTTGAAACAATGCTTTATAATCGTAGCATCCTCTGCCAGGCAGCACCAAATTTCCGTCTTCATCCATATCCACTATATGAATATTTTGAATGTTGCCGTCCATATCCTGAATATACGCATCCACCGTGGTATCGCTTTGCGCTGCCTGCTTGATATCCAGGGTATTGCCTAAACAGACCCCTCCGGCATAAGCACGAAGCTTTTGCATAAAAGACGGATGATTATAATGCGCCCAATGCACGTTTTCCCAAGTAAGCATCATGCCGTAATGCTGCACAAGTTCAGCCAACTCAGCGCTGCGCTGACCGAAAAACGCATAATTGGTTACATACTTCGTATATCTCATTTGTGCAGGTCCATGCATTACATAGATCTTAGCTCCCAGCATACTGCCCACTCGCAGAGCAGATGTAAAAATTTCCAGTGCGTCGGCATACTGCCGAGGCGAACGGGAAAACAGCTGTCCCTCAAATTGACTATTGAGCGTATGGATAGAATACACCTCTACATTGCCTTTTACCCGCTGAAGCTCCCGACCGAACTCCTCTTTATATTCACTGAAGCTGGAAAGGAACACCTCAGCGCAATCAACACTATTTTGTGCAAAAAATTCCAATGCCTGCTCGGTATATAGCTTACCATAAAGAGACGCTGTAGAGATTCCGACTTTCACCAAAAATCACCTCAATTTATTTTATCAAGCGTCAGCAGAAAGGCGGAAGCAAAGTTTTCCATAAAAAATTTTACTTCCGGCGCGTCAATCGCATCGATATCCTGCCGAATAGAAGCCATTGCATCAGCAAATTCCCGATTGCCGGCATTGACCTCCTCAACGCATTTTAAATAGGCACAAATTCTGTCAGCATATTTTACAAGCTTCTTTTCCTGCGCATCGCTGATATTGATAATTCCCTCGTATTCCTTCTGCAGTTCCTTCGGCAGAAGAGAAAGCAATTTTTCGTTGGCAACGCCCTCAATATACTTATAGGCATTTTTAATTTCCGGGTTATAATATTTAATGGGCGTGGGCAGATCGCCGGTAATGATTTCGCTGGCCTCATGATACATGGCCTTTACGGCTACAGCGTCGGCATTATAGCTGCCGCCGTAATATTTATTAGCGATCACAGCCAAAGCATGGGCGATCATCGCCGCCTGCAGAGAATGCTCCTGGATATTTTCTTTCTGCACCGAACGCATCAATCCCCAGCGCTCAATGTACTTCATCCGTGCCATTAAGGCAAAAAAACTGCTCATACTTTTCTCCCCGCTTCATGAAAATATCCGTCCCCCTGCGGGCCGCACCCGCTTCTTTCGTTCGCTTATTATTATATCACAGAATCCATTTGACACCAAACAAAAATATGCTATAATAAGACAAAACTGTATATCAGCTTGGGGAGTCCTTCGGGGCTGAGATTGCTTTTTTGCTAAACCCATTAAACCTGTGTAGTTCATCCTACCGTAGGGAAGCTTTATGATAATTTTTTGTCGCCGTATATCCCTATGATATACGGTTTATTTTTTAGAAAGGAAGTGTTGCTTATGTCACTTCAAACCCTTGCGTTCCTTACCTGGAGCGAATTCTGTGAAAACTTAAAGGAAATGAATCCCTATGTGTTATGGGGAGCCGCAGACGCAATCGTATTGGCCGTTTGCTTTATGGTTTTTGCAAACAAAAAGAGCGTTGTATTTCATTGGGATACCCGCTTGCTCACCTTGGGCGCCAGCTGTGTTGCCCTGGGTTATATCCTCTCTTTTATAAAGCTGTACGAGCTGCCCTTCGGTGGTTCTATTACTGCGGCCAGTATGCTTCCGCTGTTGGCCTACGGCTATATGGCTGGTCCGCTGAGGGGCACCAATGCCGGCATTGTATACTTTATGCTGCAGATCACACAAGGAGTGTATTTTTTAACGCCCCTACAATTTGCACTTGATTATGTGGTCCCTTTTATCGTGTTAGGAACCCTTTCAGGCGTATTCAGAACCAAGAACACCGCATTTAACCTCTACGGCGGCTTTGCACTGGCCGTTGTAGCACGTTATCTATGCCATTTTGTAGCGGGTTTTGTGTTCTGGGGCGAATATGCCGCCGATTACGGTTTCAATTCCCCGGTACTCTACAGCCTTGTATATAACTCCTTCGTGCTGGTGGATGCGATTCCCTGCTTTATTTTAATTTCCATTCCGGCCATTAAAAAGCTGTTCCGCCGCCTGCCGAAAAAGCAAAAGATAGAAAACGCAGAGGCATAAAAAGGCTCCGCAAAAAAACGAATCCCAATAAAAAACCGGCGATTTTTCGCCGGTTTCTCTTTTTTAATTAACCTAAAAACGTCATAGGAATTAGCGCTACATCGGGGTGTCCTTCGCAGGAAATCTCTAAAATCACGCGGTTTTTCGCCTGAACGGTCTCTCCCGCGGTAAGAGTAAACGAAGCGGACGTTCCCTCCCGTTTTTGATAACGGTCCACAATCACCATATTCTTCGTTCCGCCGGAAACGCTCCAGCCCTCCGGCAAAATAAAACGCAGATTCAAATGCTTGGGCGAGCGAAAATTATTCTTTACCGTAACGGTTATGCCAGTCTCGCCGCCGGGCTGAATCTCCGGCGCGCGGTCATAGGCAACCTGTACCGTGGTAAGCGGAAAGCTCATAACAAAGGAATACGGCGCGCGCTTGGCCAGCTCTGCTTTAAAGGCCGTTGCATAAAACTTTTCCGTATCCTCCCGGCTGAACTCCGTAGCCGTTTCCACAATACGCACAGCTTTGCCCGTAATCATCACCGGATGCATGGATAAAATGGTATCCGTCAGCTCCGTGCAGGATTTCGGCACCGTGGGCATTTCACCGCGGTTAATCGCTACTGTAACGATATTATCGCCGATATATTCCTGCCAATCCTCCGGAATGATCTTGGTTCCGTGCATAATGCCCAAAACCGCTCCTGCCGTTGCCGCAGTACAGTCGGTATCATCACCGCAGTTCACGGCAAGAATCAGCGTTTTTTTAAAATCTCCTTCCCCATAGAGCAGGCCGATAATCGCATACGCTACATTGGCCGGGGCTTGGAACCAGCCCAGTTCCGGATCCGCCAAGGATGCCTGTGTAACCTCTTCCCGCGCTTCCTTCCAGGTTTTTCCGGTTTTATACGCATCAACTGCCATTTGAATAAAGCGATGTGTCCGGCAGTCTTCCGGAATATTGGAAAGGCCTATCTCGATCAGGCGCTTAATATCCGAAACAATAAATGCCGCACTCTCCAACGCCGCTACAAAAATCGTAGCATACGTGCCTTCGGAGAGACCGTGATCCACACAGGCATCCATATAGCCAAAGCGCATCGTCTCATCAATCAAACACGGATTCAAGCACGCCCAAACTTCCGTGCGGATCCACGCGCCGTTGGAGTTTTTCCACATGCTGTTGTTATATTCTCCCGAAAGCGGCGGAACCAGGCCGCGGGCCATATTTCCCTTGCCTACGCCGTACTCGTTCCAATAAGGCGAAATATATTCCAGCCAGTATTCCCCCAAAATATGCTCGTTCAGCTTCTGCGGACCGTTTTCCATCAGCGCTTTAAGCCAAACCAGCTGCAAATCCAAATCATCATTCGGCAGCGGATTTCCCGGAGGAGAATTAAAACCGGAAATATCCTGACACTGTTGTTTTCCCTCAAAGGGCGTTCCCAAGGTTCCGCCGATATTCTTGCCCAGCCAGCAGGCATAAATTTTATCCCGCAGCTCAGCCCTGTTCAATTGAATCATAGATAATAATCCCCCGTATTTTCAATATTTATATTCATGATATCATAGTACATCTAAAAATTCAAGTAAGAATTTTAATTTTAACAGCAAATGAAAGCGTCAGCATTATTTCAATAATTTGTTAATATGTTCATATATACATTTTTATTTTAAAATATAAAAAAGCTGCCTTGTGGCAGCTTCCTTACCGTTTTTCGCCCAGCCCCTGCGCGATTGCAGGAAATTCATTTTCTGTATCAGCGGTAGGCTGGATATTATAGGTGCCGTATTTATTTACCATTTCATCCGCACTTTCAGGCTGATCATCTACCAAACTTTTAATCCCGAACTTTTTACCAAGCTTCTTTTTCAAACAAAATC
>URTC01000021.1 GCA_900550765.1 uncultured Clostridia bacterium
GGTGCCGGTCTGCACTTCGTCTAAGATTAAAAGCAGGGCGTTCTCTTCCGTAATGCGGCGGGCAAAATGCACAAATTCTTCGGTTAAAGGCAGTACGCCGCCTTCGCCCTGAACAAGCTCCATCATAACCGCGCAGCATTTATTTTCCTTTATTTTCTTCTCTAAGTCCGCGCAGTTATTGGCTTCGGCATATACAAAGCCCCCGGGCAGCGGGCCAAAGTCCGTATGAAAGGAATCCTGTCCGGTGGCTGCAAGCGTGGCGATGGTGCGGCCGTGAAAGCTGTTCTTCAGCGTGACGATCGTATCATAGCCCTCGCCTTTATGGTCATGCCCCCATTTGCGCGCGGTTTTTATCGCACATTCGTTGGCCTCCGCGCCGGAATTGCCGAAAAACACTTTTTTCATGCCTGTTTTTTCGCATAGCAGGGCGGCCAGGCGCGCGCAGGGTTCCGTATAATACAGGTTGGAGGTGTGGGCCAGCTGCCCCATCTGCGTGCAGACGGCTTTTTGCCAAACGTCATCGGCGGCACCGAAGGTGTTAACGGCAATGCCGCTGCCTAAATCGATATATTCTTTTCCGTTTTCATCCAAAAGCTTTGCGCCTTTTCCCGAAACCAGCGTAACGGGAAAACGGCTGTAGGTGTTTTCCACAAAGCATTGGTCAAGCTGCTGTATGCTCATTTTTTTATCCCCTTAAAAACATGGTGCCGATACCCTCGTCGGTAAGCGTTTCAATTAAAATGGAGTGAGGAACGCGCCCGTCGATGATAAAGGCGCGGGAAACGCCCATGCGGATCGCTTCGGTACAGTACTGGATTTTAGGAATCATTCCCCCGGAAATGATACCCTCGCTCATCAGCTGGGGCGTATCGCTTACATAGATTTTGGAAATTAAGGAATCCGGGTCATCCTTATCCCTTAAAATGCCCTTGATATCCGTCATGGAAATAAAGCTCTCGGCTTTTAGTTTACCGGCGATGATGGAGGCGGCGATATCGGCGTTGATGTTGTAGCTACGGCCCTCTTTATCGCACCCTACGGTGGATACTACGGGAATATAGCCTTTATCCAATACATCCAAAATCGGTTCTACGTTAATATTTGTAATATCACCCACCAAACCCAGACGTTCATCCTTTACTTTGGCTTCAATCAGGTGGCCGTCCATACCCGAAAGACCGATGGCCTTGCCCCCGGTGTTTTGAATCAGGTTGACTAAATTTTTATTGATTTTTCCGGCCAAAACCATTTGGACGATCTCGGCGGTTTCCTCATCGGTTACGCGCAGTCCGTCCACAAATTCGGTTTTTTTGCCCACGCGCGTTAACATATCGGTAATTTCGGGGCCGCCGCCGTGTACAAGCACTACCTTGATGCCGATCAGCGACATCAGCACGATATCGCCCATTACGGCTTTTTTCAGGTCCTCGTTTATCATGGCGTTGCCGCCGTATTTTACCACGATGATTTTATTATAGTATTTTTGAATATACGGCAGGGCGTGTACAAGTACCTCTGCCTGCTGGCTGCTGGTCAGTTTCATTTTTTATCCTCTTTTCAGGTGCGGTAGTCGCCGTTAATTTTTACATAGTCATAGGTTAAATCACAGCCCCAGGCCGTGGCGGAAGCAGGGCCGGCTTTTAAATCAATCAGCACCTGGATTTCCTCTTCCAAAAGGATTTCCTTGGCCGCGCTTTCGGAAAAATCGATTCCGGCGCCGTTTTGGCATACGTCGATGCGGCCTTTTTTAGAGGCAAAGGAAACGTCGATGCAATTGACATCCACGTTTGCGCCGCTGTAGCCGATGGCGCAGAGTACCCGGCCCCAGTTGGCGTCGCTGCCGAACATGGCGGCCTTAAACAGGGAGGAGCAGATAACGCTTTTGGCTACGGTTTCGGCCTCAGCTTCATCCTTGGCGCCGGAAACCTTGCATTCCAACAGCTTGGTAGCGCCCTCGCCGTCCCGGGCAATCATCCGGCAAAGATAGACTGTTACCGCGTGAAGCGCTTCGCAGAAAGCGTCATAGTCCGGGCCTTCGCTTTCGATTTTCGGGTTTCCGGCCAGGCCGTTGGCCAGAATGGAAACCATATCGTTGGTGGAAGTATCGCCGTCTACGCTGACGCGGTTAAAGGAGGTTTTTACATCCTCCTGCAAAGCTTTTTGCAAAAATGCCGGCGCAATGGCAACGTCGGTTGTAAGAAACACCAGCATCGTGGCCATGTTGGGGTGGATCATGCCCGAGCCTTTGGCAATGCCGCCGATACGGCAGGTTTTGCCGCCGGCCTCAAAGCTGAAAGCAATCTCCTTCCGTTTGGTATCCGTCGTCATAATGCCTTCGGCTGCATCGGCGCTGCAATCTCCCAAGGCGCTTACCAGTGCCGGAATTCCCTGGGCAATCGGCGTGATATCCAACCGCTGGCCGATCACGCCGGTGGAGGCTACGATTACGTCTTTTGCGGAAATTTTTAATTCTTCCGCCAGGTGAGCGCACATGGCCTCGGCTATCATGACGCCGTCGGCGTTGCAGGTGTTGGCGTTGCCGCTGTTGCAAAGCATAGCCTGGGCGTAGCCGTCGGCGATGTTGGCTTTGGTTACCGTGATCGGCGCACCTTTCACTAAATTCGTGGTATATACCGCCGCCGCCGCCGCTCTTTGGGGCGTGTAAATCAGCGCTAAATCTTTTTTTGTTTTATTTTTGCGGATGCCGCAGTGGATGCCGGAGGCCGTAAAGCCTTTTGCGGCGCAAACGCCGCCTTGTATCTGTTTCATAAAAACTCCTTATATTTCAAGCCCGGTTAAGGGATCGCACCCGAGCATGATATTCATACATTCTATGGCCGCGCCGGAGGCACCCTTGCCTAAGTTATCGTAGCGCGCCGTCAGCAGCAGCCGTTCTTCATTGCCGAAAACGGAAATCTCCATTGCGTCGCTGCCCTGCCTTGCATTGCAGGAAAGAACGCCGGCTTCATCGCTGTTTTCGCTGTAGCGAACTAAGAGGCCGCCATACCGCGCGGCGTACAGGCGGCGGATGTCCTCTATCCCGCCCTTTTTCAGCTGCTTGGCAAACAGCGGAACCGTTACCAGCATACCGCTGTAAAACGGCGCTACAATCGGACAGAAGACCGGCGCGTTCTGAAGACCGCATACAGCCTGCATTTCCTTTAAATGCTTATGCTGCTGCGTAATGCCGTACTGCCGCGGTGCATCGAGCAGGCGGCTGCGCTTGTCTGCTTCATACTCGGCAATCATTTTTTTGCCGCCGCCGGAGTAACCGGTAAGCGAGTGGCAGGTAAGCAGCGCGTCTTTCTCCAAAAAGCCCGCCTGTATCAGCGGATATATCAGGGCGATAAAGCCGCTGGCATGGCAGCCGGGAACGGCCACGCGCGGCGCGTTTTTTACTTTGGCAAAGCCGTTTTCAAATAATTCCGGAAAGCCGTACTGCCAACCGGGCAGCGTGCGGTGCGCGGTAGAGGCATCGATCACTCGGGTGCGCTCGTTTTCGATAAGGGCTACCGCTTCTTGGGCGGCGGCGTCCGGCAGGCACAAAAAGGCGATATCACAGCTGTTCAGCATCTCTTTTCTGGCTGAGCGCTCCTTGCGCTGTTCTTCTTTCAGCGTAAGCAGAGCAATATCCTTGCGTCCGGCTAAACGGTCAAAAATCCGCAGGCCGGTGGTGCCTTCTTTACCGTCGATAAAAACTTGAACCATAGGGAACCTCTTCTTTTTGCAATATATGCATAATTATGCATCATGTATGTATTTTTGTCAAGCAATTCTCATAAAAAAACAAGAGCTTTTTTTGAAGTAAAAATGTTATACCGGAAATCTTGTCGTTCTGGTTCCCGCAACACCTTCCGGACAGAACCTTATAATCCTTTAATTTATAAAAATTCATTTTATAACACACCGCAAAAGAGAAAATCGTAAAAAAACGAAAAAAATCCGCCTTTCTGCGGCATCCCAGAGAAATAGAACTCCACAAGCAGCCCCTTTGCACAGAAAATTCCCTTCTTCCATTCCCAAAAACTCTGCAATAACTGCCGAATTTTTTATACTGCAAAAAATTTTTTATTTTTTGTATTGACAACACGCTCTTTTCATGCTATCATCAGTGTACTATTAATAATAGTACACTTAGGACAGGAGGTAATTATGTTCATCATTGACCTAAGTTCCCGGCTTGCTATTTACGAGCAAATCGTTCAGCAGGTCGAGGAAGGCATCCTGAAAGGACTGCTGAAACCCGAAGAGCAGCTGCCCAGCGTGCGCGCGCTCTCCCTTGAGCTTGCCTTAAACCCCAATACGGTATCCAAAGCATATACCGAACTGGAGCGGCGCGGTATTATATATACCGCAGTGGGTAAAGGCTGTTTTATTGCCAAAGATGCGCACAGCATTATTTCCCAAAAGCTTACAGCAAGCTTTACGGAGTTTTTGCAGCAGGTAAAAAAGTATAAGACGGCTGGGGTGCCCGCTGAAAAACTGATCTCCCTGATACAGCAACTTTATAAGGAGGAAACCCAATGATACAGGTAAACAATGTAACAAAAAAATTTGGCAGCTTTACGGCCCTGAACAACATGTCCTGCAAAATATCCGATGGCTGCATTTACGGCCTTATTGGCTCCAACGGCGCAGGAAAATCGACCTTTTTAAGGCTGATCACCGGTGTTTACAAGCCCGATGAAGGCCAGGTACTGCTCGACGGCGAACCGGTGTACGAAAATCCTGCGGCCAAGGCAAAAATCGCTTATGTGCCGGACGAACTTTTCTTTTTGCCGGGGTCATCTCTTAACCGTATGGCAAAGCTCTACGCCGCGGTGTTTCCGGATTTTTCTTTTGAGCGCTTTCAGGAACTGGTCAAACTCTTCGGTCTTTCTCCTAAGGCACCGGTTAATACGTTTTCCAAGGGAATGCGCCGCCAGGGTGCTACGCTGCTGGCGCTTGCCTGCCGGCCCAAGTATATCTTTTTTGATGAAACCTTTGACGGCCTCGACCCGGTAATGCGCAACGTAGTGAAACAATTGATTACTACCGACGTATTGGAGCGGCAGGCCACTGCCATTATCACTTCGCATTCCCTTCGGGAACTGGAGGCTACCTGCGATCAGCTTTCTCTGCTGCACAAGGGCGGCATCATCTTTGAAAGCGATATCCAAGATCTGAAAACTACACTATTCAAGCTTCAGGTTGGCTTTAACAAGCCGTTTTCACGGGAAATGTTCTCGGCGCTGGATATCCTTTCTTATTCGGCCAGGGGCAGCGTTGCTACCTTTATCGTCCGCGGTGACCGGGAAAAAACCGTTGAACTCATCCGGGCCCATTCCCCCGTACTGCTCGATGTGCTTCCTCTTACCTTGGAAGAAGTTTTCATCTACGAAATGGAAGCCTTAGGCTACTGTTTCAAAGACATGATATCTTAAAAAGGAGTGCTACCATGAAAAAGATATTTTCAAAACATCTATATAAAGAAGCGCTGCGGCAGGGGCTTGCTATCGGTATTATCTTTACCGCGCTGTTCCTCATGTTTTCCGTTATTCAGTGTATCGGCTCATTTAACGACATTCAAATGGCCGAAACGATTCCTGAATATGACCGCATTCTGACCATAGACGGCAGCAATTTCAATGTCCTTTATATGCTCGCCTTTTATGTGATGGCACCGCTTTTGATCTTTAATGCCTTTAACTTTCTGACCCAGCGCAGCCGCAGCGATTTTTACCATTCAATCCCCTATACCCGGGTTTGCCTTTATCTTTCCACGCTGGCCGGCGCCCTGACCTGGATGCTGATCGCAGTTGCTGTACCGGCACTCTTTTCCCTGCCGATATATTACTTGATGTCTGCCTCCAGCAGCTTTTTATATGTAAATTTAGCCAGCATCCTTCTACTGCTGTTCAATACACTTGCCGCCTGCTTGGTTACCGCGGGCGTAGCCACCATAGCGGTAAGCATCACCGGGATGTATTTTCCCTGCGTCATCGTGTTCGGGCTGATCCTTTTCCTTCCCAAGGTACTGCTCTTTATCTTTACCCACCAGATCTGTTCGTTCCTGCCGTTTATGACCATTCACTCCTTTGGGATCTTTGGCTCGCTGCGATATAGTATCCCAGCAGACATCCTGCTTTCTTCCCTTACCTCCAATGATATCTCCTGGTGGTATTCCAGCATCGGCGCAGGAATCTATTCCCTGTGTTTCGGTATTCTTTTAATGGGCCTGGGTCTTCTGCTGTTCCAAAAGAGAAAAAGTGAAGCCGCCGGTCAAAGCGCCCCCAACACCGTACTGCAGCACATCTACCGCACCGCAGTAGGTCTGGCCGTTTCCCTTCTGCCGCTGATGCTTTTAATCAACGATGGTTTTTCCCTTGCCATCCTCTTTCTTTACGGACTCGCCGTAATCGCCTGCTTCGCCTATGAACTGATCACTACGCGCAAGCTTCGCAATTTAAAAAGAGCCACGGTTTCTATTGCAGCGCTGGTTCTCCTTAATATCATGATCTTTGTAGGCATCTTTGCCTCCTGCCAGATCCTGAAAGGCAAAAAAATTGAAGTTGCCGGATTCCGCAACAGCGAACAGCTGGTTGAGATCTCTACCGATACGCCCACCTATGAAGGTCTGATGATCAAAGACATCGTCATCGACGACGCAGCAATCTGCAAAATGGTAGAAGACGCCTATAACCGCACAGTGGCCAACGGCAGCACCATGGGCTCCTACAGCTACCGATATTATTACTCCAATATTCAGCTTATCTCCAAAACAGGCGGAAAGTTCTACCGAAAAATCGCCTTTACCCAGGAGGAATATGCAAAGATCCACTCCTATTTAAGCACAAATGCCCATTACAAAGAAAACTATATCAAAATGCCCCAGGCACCGGAAAGCTTTACAGCAAACTGCGTAGGAAACAGGGAATACGATCAAAAAATCTACGAAACCCTGTTAAACGAGGTAAAAAATTTCTCCTTTGAGCAATGGCAGTCCTTACTGGGCACAGGCAATATGCAGGAAATCGCCGCAGAGGAGCAAAAATACACCCAAGACGGCATTTCCTTTATCGAGCCTGCATCCATCCCCGTATATGTATCCGGTGCATTAGGTACCGTCACATATCAAAGCAAATATATGGCATCCAAAAGCTTGACTCCCGATACCTACGGGCTAATCCTATTCTATAAAAATAAAAAGAATTATAACCAGGCTGAAGCGTTCTTCCAGCAATTCAACACGTATATGCAAATATCTTTAACGATGAATTTAAGCAATACACCCGCCAGCCAACAGCAGTATCTCTCCCTTGATAAATACGATGACGGCTCCTTTTCTGTGTACTGCAATGAGGAAAGCTTCAGCACAAAACCAGGTACCCTGTCTGATACACTGCTTCCTTCTTTGATCACCCGTCTGCGTACCGCCGCAGAAACGCAGGGAGAAATCGATCTGGCCATGCCTATTTTAGAACTGGGCATCAATGCCTATAACTATAATACAAACGCTTCGGTCAACACAAATTTCTACATAAACATTACCAGTGAAGAATTTGAAGCGTTAAAACAAGAAATATTGTCCAAAACCCATTGACAAAACCGGCACCTGCCTTTATACTATTACAGGTGCCTGGAGAGATGGCTGAGCTGGTCTAAGGCGCACGATTGGAAATCGTGTAACGGCTAATACCCGTTCAGGGGTTCGAATCCCCTTCTCTCCGCCAATCGCTTAAAAACTCCCATTTTACGGGAGTTTTTATTTTTTGTGCATGAATTTTGCACGAATTTAAGGTAAAAAAATAAAAGAGTGACAATGAATAAACACTGTCACTCTTTTTACGTTTCTATTTGGATTTATAATACTGCACTGATACCAAGCAAAACATCGAGGAAGGCATTTGCCGCCATATCCCGTTTTTTTACACAAAACAACTTCCAAAAGGTCCTGCCAGCAAAGCAGGACCTTTTGTTTCTTTAATGCTGACAGCAGCAATCGTCGTCACAGCAGCAGTCATCCTCATCTTCATGCCCGTGACAGCCTCCGCAGCTGCAGCAATCATGTGTACATCCACCCTGAGCGTGCTCTAACAGTTCCATAATAAAGGGCGTGATTTTTTCCATTTCGTCATCATCAGGCATGGCAAAGGAAAGCTCTCCGTCTTTTTCCTCCATACGCATCACATACACACCGCCATCCTCTGCATCTTCAGGTGTAGCCAATAGCGCATAGCTTTTCCCTTCAAACTCAAACTGATCAAGCATCATCAGACCGATCTGATTTCCTGCATCATCCTGAAAATATAATAAATCGTCCATTTTAAACCTCCGCGGCAATACATGCCTCTATTTTTGTTTATTATAGCGGTTTCCACCCTTATTGGCAAGTTAATTTCGCTTTTTTGTATATTTTGCTTCAGCGTGCAATTTTATACCGAATAACGCGATACCGCTGTTTTTTATTTGTTTACTTGCCTTCGGCCGCATTTTATATTATACTTATAATAGGAAAGAATTTCAACGCCCCAGCGGGACGCCAATAAAGAAAGGGTTAAAAATGAAATATACAAAAATCGGCGGTCAGGCCGTTATGGAAGGCGTCATGATGCGTTCAAACACCTCCATGGTCATGTCCGTACGCCGCAGTGACGGCTCTATCGTGGTAGAAAAAACAAAGCTCAGCCAGGCAAAATGGCGCAAAACGGTTGCAAAAATCCCAATCGTCCGCGGTGTAGTGGCCTTTGTGGATTCGCTGCTGCAGGGAATGAAACTCACTTCCCATTCCGCAGAAATGTACGGGGAGGATGCTACCAAAGATTTAGAACCTACAAAATTTGAAAAATGGCTTTCCAAAACATTGCATGTAAAGCTGGAAACGATTGCCATTGTCTTGGGTGTGGTCTTAGGGCTGGCGCTCTCTTTTGCACTTTTTATCTTTTTGCCTTCTCTGGTTTCCGGTGCCGTTTGGAACCTTTTAGAATCCGCCTACGGTATTACAGCTGAAACCGCCACTTTAGGCATAAAGCTGGCACTGGACGCATTGGAGGGTGTAATAAAAATTTTAATCTTTGTAGGCTATATCGTAGCCATTGGGTTTATGAAGGATATCAAGCGGCTGTTCATGTATCACGGTGCCGAACATAAAGTGATCTCCTGCTATGAACACGGCGAAGAACTCACACCGGAAAACGCACAGAAATATTCCACCTCTCATCCCCGATGCGGCACCTCGTTCATGTTTATCATTATGATTATCGGTATTTTAGTTACCGCAATGGCCGATCACCTATTTGGCCTGAGCACCGCCACTCCCGCAGCATTGGCGGTTCGTCTGGCGGTAAAGCTGCTTCTGCTTCCGCTGATCGCCGGCATATCTTATGAAATTTTAAAACTTTTGGCCATCAATGATACAATCGTGCTGCGGATCCTGCGGTCCCCCGGTATGCTTCTGCAGAAGCTTTCTACCCGTCAGCCCGATCTCAGCATGCTGGAGGTTTCCATTACCAGCTTTAAAAATGTACTGTATATGGACGGTCTGATGGAAGAGCCCCCTCAGCCTGCGGCAGAAGGCTCCGAAGAAGCAGCACCTGTACAGGAAAAGGATATCCGGGAGACTTCCCCGCAGCAGCAAAAAGCAACCTCTGCGGAGGCACTATGACCGTAAAAGAGGCGCTGCTCTACGCTAAGCAAAAATTAAAAAATGTTCCCGACCGCGATGTGGATGCGGCCTGGATCGTAGGGCTGATCTGCGGTCTGCGCCGGGGAGAGCTGCATATACAAACAGAAAAAATTCTGACGCCGCAGCAAGAAGAAGTCTTAGAATCGGTGCTCAACCGGCGTGCCGCTCGGGAACCGCTGCAGTATATCTTCGGCCGGGTGCCGTTTTTCAATATTGCATTAAAAACCGACCGTCGGGCGCTGATTCCGCGGGATGAAACCGCCCTTTTAACAGAGCTGGCCGTTTCGTTGATCCGGCAAAAGGGCTATCGCACTCTGCTGGATTTAGGTACCGGTTCGGGGGCTATCGCCTTAGCCTGCAAATTCAACGTGCCTGCACTTGCCGTATGCGCCGCAGATATCAGCAGTGATGCGCTTGCTTTGGCGGAAGAAAATGCCCGTGAGCTTAACCTTGGGGTAGAATTAAAACAAAGCGACTGTTTTTCCGCCCTGGACGGCCGGATGTTTGACTGTATCCTTTCCAATCCCCCCTATATTGCCCAGGCAGATTTGGAAAAGTTAGAGCGCGAGCTCTCCTTTGAACCGCAGAACGCTTTGGACGGGGGCCCCGACGGGCTGGATTTTTACCGCATCATCGTTGCCCAAGCCGCCGATCATTTAAATGCCGGCGGTATGCTGATGTTTGAAATGGGCGCCGGCCAGCGGGAGACGATCGAATATCTTTTACTAAAAGCCGGGTTCTCCGATATCACTGTTACCAAAGACTACGCGGGCATTGAACGCATCATACATTGTTTTAAAGAGGAAAAAACATGACGGAAAAATTAGAAGAAATGGCTGTGCGCTATGCGGAAGTAAACCAAAAGCTCAGTGAGCCGGACGTAATCGCCGACCGCACCCTTTGGCAGGAACTGGCCAAGGAGCACGCTTTTTTAGCGGAAATTATAGCCAAATACGAGCAATACAAAAGGCTGCTCCGGCAGATTGCTGATGCCCAGGAGCTGCTTGCGCTGGACGATGAGGAAATGGCCGCGTTAGCCAGGCAGGAGCTGGAGGAAGCCCAGCCGCTTTTGGAGCAGACAGAAAAAGAACTCAACGACCTTCTGGCCCCACGGGATCCTTCAGACGATAAAAACGTAGTATTGGAGCTGCGTGCCGGTACCGGCGGCGAAGAGGCCGCTTTGTTTGCGGCTGACCTTCTGCGCATGTATATGCGCTACGCCGAAAAAAAAGGCTGGCGCTTTGAAATTACAGATATCAACGGTACCGAGATCAACGGCATCAAAGAAGCTACCTGCCTGGTAACCGGAAAAGAGGTCTTCCGCCACTTAAAATACGAAAGCGGCGCGCACCGGGTACAGCGCGTTCCCGTTACCGAATCCGGTGGGCGCATCCATACCTCGGCGGCGACCGTAGCTGTTCTGCCCGAAGCAGAGGACATCGATATTACGATTGACCCGAATGACCTGTTAATAGAAACCCACCGTTCCACCGGCGCGGGCGGCCAGCATATCAACAAAACGGAATCGGCTGTACGAATGGTACACCTTCCAACCGGCATCGAGGTAAACTGCCAGGACGAAAAATCCCAGATCAAAAACCGGGAAAAGGCGCTGAAAGTTTTAAAATCCCGCGTATATGACCATTACCAATCCCTGGCAGATGAAAAATACAGCGGCATGCGGCGTTCCCAAATAGGCAGCGGCGACCGCAGCGAGCGCATCCGCACCTATAATTTCCCTCAGGGGCGCGTAACCGATCACCGCATCGGCCTGACCCTTTACAAATTAGAAAGTTTTTTAAACGGCGATATGGACGAGATGATTTCCGCGCTGATCTTAGCCGGCAGCACCGGCGGTATTGAAGCCGCGGCAGAAGACTGATCTGCCCAAAACCTCTCTTTTGTATGCGTTCAGCAGAAGCTTTAAATACCTGAAGGATAATTTCCATAAAAAAAGCACTCTTTCGGGGCCCCCTACATAAGGAAGTTACCCAAAAATACATGAAACAGCGAAGTCCGTACCCTGAAAAGGGTACGGACTTCTACTTTTACGGTGTCACAATCCGATGCTCGCTAAACCTGTGGACACAGTTATTTTAAGAGTGAGCTCATATGTTAACCTCTAAGCCAACTACCTAAAACTATAATATTGTTGACTTAACAAATAGCTGGTCAATTGAGC
>URTC01000022.1 GCA_900550765.1 uncultured Clostridia bacterium
CTATGGCTTCCATAAAAGAAGGAATATCGGCATTTCGAGAATAATAAAAAAGTGAGCGTCATCTGCCCACTTTTGCAGCCGCTTCAGCGGCGAATAGAGCCGGAAATTACTGGCGGCAATCGGATTTTAATTTGGAAAACTCGATCATATAGTCATTTTTTAAGGAAAAATTAGGATTGTAATAAGGGTCACCTGCTTCCAAAACCGCTTTCCATTTTTTACGGAAACGGCTGCACTCATCGTTAAATCGTGCCTTTTTCTCCTCCGTATCCTCCAAGCCCCTGGTTTTGGATTCAAAATGATATAGCTCCGCATAGGGTGTAAATACAACTAAATAGCCCTTTTCCCGCAGCTTCAAACAAAGGTCTACATCGTTAAACGCAATTTTAAACGTTTCATCCAGCCCGCCGACTTCATCAAACAAACTGCGCCGCACCATCATACAGGCGCCGGTCACCGCGCTTACGTTTTGGGCATAATATAATTTTCCCATATATCCGAGATTGGATTTGGGTAAGTTATAATGGCTGTGTCCTGCAATGCCGTGCGCTCCCAGCCCCAAAACAATACCGGCATGCTGAATGGTATCGTCGGCGTAATAGAGCTTTGCACCTACTGCGCCTACGTCGGGACGCTGCGCATACATCAGCAGTTCTTCCATCCATTGGGGTGTGATAATTTTCGTATCATTATTTAAAAGAAGGATATATTCGCCCTTGGCTTTCGATACGCCGAAATTATTTACAGCTGAATAATTAAAAGGCTTTGTATATTCGGCAATATGGATATTAGGATGCGCGGAAAGCTGTTTATAGTATTCAAACGTCTCCGGCTTTGTACTGCCGTTTTCCACCACAATGATTTCATATTTCAGATACGTACTCTTTTCCAAAATGGAAGTGATGCACGTTTCAAGTTCGTTTTTATGGTCGCAGTTTGGAATTACGATTGAAATCAACGGCTGTATCTGCAATTCATACCGTATACGGTAAATGGTTGGAAACGCGCGGCTGCTCTCTACCGCCGCCGGATAACCCGCCAGCGTCAAGCTATCCTTTACAGCGTTTTTACCGGCGTCAATCGCATACGTTTTGGAATCGATATCCTGTGCCACCGAATTGGGATGCGAACGCCAAAAATACAGCAATTTGCGGATATGATACACTTTTTTAGCGCGGGCTGTAAGGCGCAGAACCATATCATGATCCTGACTGCCGTCATAAGCGGAACGAAACAGGCCGGCTTCCTCCACGAGTTCCCTGGCAAATACGGAAAAATGACAGATATAATTATTAGCCCGCAGATTGTCAATAGCAAACTCCGGCTTAAAGTGGAACGTAATAATCTTAGTTATATTTTCGCCTTCAAAGGTAGCCTCGTCGGTATACACAAAATCAGCGTCATGGTCACAGATGGCGCGCATATCCTCAAATAAAACGGAAGGATGCAGAATATCGTCATGGTCAAATAACCCGATATACTCTCCCGTAGCCATCTCAAAACAGCGGTTTGTATTTTCCGAAATGCCTAAATTCTTCTCCAGCCTTTTATATACGATGCGCGCGTCATGCTTGGCATACTGCCGCACGCAGGCTTCCACCTCATTATGCTGCGCGTCGCTGCCGTCCGCTAGGCACAATTCCCAGTTTTTATAGGTCTGCGCTTGAACGGATGCAATCATTTCCTTTAAATACTTTAAAGGCGTGTTGTACAGAGGAACCAAAATACTGAATTTTATATTGCGCGGAAAAACCGTATGTTCTTCCCTTTCTCTTCTTTTTTTTGTAATTTTAGAATAATCAAAAGGTTTTTTGGATTTGATTTTGTTGCTTGCGAGCACAAACGTGGCCCGGATACCGTTTTTAAAAAGGGATTTCATTCCTTTGCACAGATATCTGGTTACGGTAAATTTCAGAAGCACCCGCTTGATAGCCCCGGTAACTTTCCGCATCGGCGCGGTCCATCGCCAATACCGGGAAGAAAGAATGGCTTGGTACTGCGCCGTTAACGCCATATAATGCTCTTCTAAATTCCCAGCCTTTTTTTCAAAATAAGTACGCTCCGTCTCCGTTTTCTGCAGGCTTTCCTCCAGTTGTTTTTTCATAACAGTTAGCTGGCTGCACTCTTTCGTAAGCTCCATACATTTTTTTTCGTAACGAAAAACAGCCCCGCCGGCATTTTCTTTTTTAAAGCAATAGGCATCCTGCGAAATATAGCGCGCGTAATTTTCAATATCGTTAAAAAAACCGTTTTTTGCAAATTCAGCAGCCCAGTAATCTATAGTATTTACGTTGATATGGGTGGGATCTTCAAAATCGGTGGAAGAAGAGGAGAACAGAATACGGTCCGTATGCGCGCATAGATTTTTGATTGCGGCTTCGCCGTCCTCTTTGGTCAAGTGTTCCATTACTTCTATATTGGTGATAAGATCGAAGTGTTTGGGAAAATTTTCGGGGAAGTCGTTTTGAATGGGACATACGGCGCAGAATTCTTTTACCGATTCATCTACCTGAGAGATCGCATATTCGGAAATATCGATTCCATAGGCCTTTACGCCCAGCCTGCGAAATTCTTCTACTAAAAAGCCCAGGGCACAGCCCGCATCCAAAACGGTAGCGGGATGAAAGGTATCTACAATAGCCTTGGCTACGTTTATAAAAAAACCACGCAGAGCCTGGTTGCTTTTATAGTCCGAGGCGCCGGCGTCGCCCATATCGTATTTTTCATAATATTCCTGATTATAGATCGTACTCAAAATTAACACTTCCTATTTTTGTTTATCGGCTTACATTTTTATAGGCATTGCAAACTTCCTGTGCCGGGCCGATCATTTTTACTTTGCCCTTTTCCAGCCACAGGCAATGTTTGCACAGCCGTTCGATTTGTTCAATGGAATGGGATACAATGATCACCGTGGTATCGTCGTGCATCATCGCGTTGATCCGCTCCTCGCACTTTTGCTGGAATAAAAAGTCACCGACGGATAGGATTTCATCCACAATCAAAATATCCGGCGTTGTTACGGTGGCAATGGCAAAGCCTATGCGTGCCACCATACCCGAAGAGTAATTTTTCATCGGAACATCCAAAAAGTCCTGCATTTCAGAAAATTCTACGATATCGTTAAATTTTTCGTCCATAAATTTTTTGGAAAAGCCTAAAACCGAACCGTTCAGATAGATGTTTTCACGGGCGGTGAGTTCCATATCAAAGCCGGCGCCCAGCTCGATCAGCGGGGCGATGATGCCGGAGGTTTCCACCGTACCTTTCGTAGGCTTTAAAATTCCGGAGATGATTTTCAGCGTAGTGCTTTTTCCGCTTCCGTTTAATCCTACAATGCCGAACACATCGCCTTTTTTAATATCAAAAGAAACTTTATCCACGGCAATAAAATCTTCAAACATCAGCTGCCGTTTTACAAGCTTTAAAAAGTATTCTTTTATGTTTTCAAGCTTTTCCTTGCTCATGTTGAAGTGCATTTCCACGTCGCGCAGTTCCACTGCATTTTCCTGATTGATCATGTCAAACTCCCATCAAATATGAAGGATAAATTTTCCTTCTGCCTTTTTGAAAACGACGGCGCCTATGATGAATGCGAATAAGGCAAAACCAATACAGATCAGGTTTTCTTGAAGTCCTGGAATCGTATTGTACATCATAACGTCGCGGAAGTAATTTACAAAATAATACATGGGGTTCAGCTTTACCACGGTTGCCACCAGATCATGGCCGGCCAAGAGGTCATCGCTGTACAGAATCGGGGTAAGATACATCCAAATGGTCAATAGAACACTGTAAAAATGCGCAATATCACGGAAATAAACCGTAACGGCGCTTAAAAACAGGCATATACCGCAAGAAAATATCATACAATAAAAAACGGGGATTGGGAAGAGCAGTGTGGTAAGCGTAGGATAAACGCCCTGCAGGAGCATTACCAGAAAGACCGCGATCAAACTGCAAAGGAAATTGATAAGCGAAAAAATACATTTTTCCAAAGGAAACATGTATTTGGGAACATAGACTTTTTTTATAAGCGGCGCTGCCGTGAGAATGGAAGAAAGCGAAAGCGTTGTAGATTCAGAAAAGAAATTCCAAAGCGCCCAGCCGATAATGTAAAAGGTGGGGAAGTTTTCTACCTGCACACGCAGCAGCATTTGAAATACCTGGGTCAGCACCAGCATTGTAAGCAGAGGATTCAGCATGCTCCAAAGAATACCCAGAATGGATCTTCGATATTTGATTTTGAAATCCTTTGCTACAAGGTTCTTGAGCAGAGGTAAAAAGCGCTTGAAATTATAGGTAAATTTTTGGAAAGCCGATGATGTTTGCGCCAAGACGGTTCCTCCTAATCATATATCATATGTTTTACCGATTACGAGCGCTTTATCCTTATTGTGGGATAAATAAAAACAGCCGTGACCGGCAGATAAAAGCTGAAAAATTTTTATGCGCAAAAAGGCATAAAGAAAATACCTTTTGTATTGTACCCTTCCCTGCAAAAAATGTCAAATATATAAGATGAATTTTTAAAATTCAAAGCACATATGGATACATAAAAGGCAGAAAATGCCGAGAATTGAAAAAACAGGACGTTGAAAGTGTGCGCATACAGGAGACTGCGTCTATTTAGCAGGCTCGTTTTAATAGGCTTTTGAAAAAATTCTATGTGGAAATGGCTGTTGCTTAAAACCATTTTTTCTTTTTGAAAAAGAGAATTTCAGCGATTAGGCAGATGGCGCTGACGGCACAGATGATCGGATATCCGTAGCGGAAGGAGAGCTCCGGCATATGCGCAAAGTTCATTCCGTACCAGCCGGTGATCAGGCTTAATGGCATAAACAGCGTGGTTACAATGGTTAAAATTTTCATAGTTTCATTTTGTTTCATATCCAGCTGCGTTTGATGCAGTTCTTTCAGCTGCATGGAATATTCCTTGAGCATCTGTACAGTGGAAAACAAGCGTTTTGCTTTTGAACAGAACAGATCGAACAACTGGCGGTTCTTTTCATTGTCGGCCTCGGCTGCCTGCGCGCACAGAGTGTCGCCCATATCAGAAAGCTGCTGGTAATATAAGCTCAGTGCCGAAAGATGCTTGCGTATTTTTAACATCCTGCGGTCAAAGTCTGCATGGTGATTTTGAAGCAGCTCGTTTTCTACGGCGGACAGCTGTGTTTCATATTCCTGTAAATAGAGAATATCATCCTTGAGAAAAAATTCAAATACTTCAAACAGTGCTCTTGCAGGCGAATCTGGCGCGTCGGCCAGGTATTCTTCTACGTGCGCTATGGTTTTTTGAAGAAAGTCGGCCTGGCCAATCAGAAGAAGCTTTTCTGCCGTTAAGAAATAACCAAATACTAATTTTTTGGCAGGCTCCTCTTTTTGCGGCAGCGCATAGGTTCCCAGAAGTACATCTTTAAACCGCAGGACTTTACAGAACTTACCGTTGTTTTCTTCTAAAGAAACGGCGTTTCGATGGGCAAATTGAGGATAACTTTTTTGAAAGTCTTCGTACGAAAGAATCTCTGTATACTGCATTTTAAATCTCCTGAAACAAAAATGTAGGGCATTTTGCAGCCGGTTATATATTTATAAAGGGCGTCACTGTCAGTGTGATGCGGCAGGTAAGATCTTTTGGTATCCTGATGACAGCGGGATAGGTTTGAAATCCGCCGATTGGATTGAAAGTGCGCAGCTCTGCTGGCTTCAGGCAGAATTCAGGAGCACTGACGGAGATGGTTGCCTGCGCTTTTTTTACCGTGACTGTGGTACTGTCGGGCAGAACGGTTTCTTTAGAAGAAGCAATCAGAGGGAGCCAAAGGGCGCAGTCTTTTTCTGCCGTACAGGTTATGGTAAGATCGTTTTCTTCAAAATGATAGGTAATTGTATAGCCGCAGGAAACGTTGTCTTCTTTATCGGTAAATTGGCCTCTTGCTGTGAAAGTAAAAGGATCTTCTTGATTTATAACGGCGTTTTTGTCTCGGATATTGGTATAGGTAATGTTATTTTCAGTATATTCAAGCCGCGGAGTTTGGCAGAGGCAGCAGTTGTTGCGGAGTATTTGCATGTTCGTTGGCTCTGTAAGGCGGTAGTCCGGAGCGCTTGCTGCGAAAATAGGGCCGGTGCTGTCGTGCCACAAAAGCGTTAAAGCACCGCCTGAAGAATAGTCATTTGCGCCGTGATAGGCATCGTTTGCGGAAATAGTGGCCCGGAAACCGCCCCGGCGGAGCAAATACACTTGCATGAGCGGATAATATTTGATTTTATTGCCGGAATCAAAAGGCAGGGCGACGGACTGCGGCGGGGTAAAGTTGGTATCGACCAAGTGTGCTACGGCTTTTGCATGGCAAAAAGTATGATGAACACAGGGCGGCTCGTTTGCCGTACAGTACATTGGGCCGCCGTACAAAAGGCCGTTTTGCGTACAGCGGCGGTAAAGCTCAAAGTTTCGTTCAGCCATTTCGCCCAAGCGCGGATCGATATCTGCCATATCAGGAAAAGCCGTTTGGCAGCCATCGGAGGTACGGGATCCCCAATAAGTCCATTTTATACTGCGTATGCCGAAGCTGTTATCCCATCCGCCGTCGGGCAGGGCGAAGTCAAGATGTGTTTCCAATACTTTGTTTAAAATTTGCTGCATTTTTTGGTCATTACATTCTTTTGCATATAAAATCAGCGAAGGAAGTGATTCCTCAACGTTATAGCCGATATCTACCGGAAGACAGCCTTTGGCAGAAACCGGTGCTTTTTGCTTTGCTTCGCCGAATAAAAGACCGCTTTGATCCAGGAAGGGATACATAGTATCCGCATAAAATTTTGCCTGTTTCCGATAAACCTCTTTTTGAAAAAGTTTGGCGGCAAGCGCTAAAAGAGCGCACATGGCCGCACGGTAGTTGATCGCAGTATTGATTGTGTCAATAAAAGGAATTAAAAAGGAAAGCGCTTTTTCTAAGCGGGCCGCCCAGCGTTCTTTGATAGCGGCGTCCAGCAGGTGCCCGTGATAGAGCAATGCTTCGGCCAGTGTTGTGGCATAAAAAACAGTAATTCCCTGCCAAGGAAGCTGCATATCGTTTTTTACGGCACCGTTTTCACAACTCATATTGTTTTCTGTCCAGTTAAAAAGTTTTTGCGCGGCGCGGATGTATTTTTGTTCTCCGGTAACTTCTGCCACGGAAAGCAAAGGATAGATGGCATCGGCGCAGCGCCCGTGTATCATATGACAGGCCGGGCAGATTATTCCGCCGCTCAGCTCTTTTAGCGGCATATCCAGCTGCAGTGTAAGCAGAGCATCGCACCATTCTTTTAAAAGAGTAAAATATTTACTGTTCATTTTTGATGGCTCTCTTTTTTGTTATCAGAATTTTTTTATTATATTATAGCATTTTTTCTGTGCGGTTTCAATGTTTTTTATCGAAGATACATTGCCGAATCGTGCTGCTTTATATTGATTTTTGTAAAAAAGCGGCGGACAGAATTTTAAGCGCCGCATTGTATGCGGGGCGCTTTTCTGCAATGCACTGTTGGTGGAAAAAAGAAAACAAAAATGATGGGTATCCGTCGTTTTTTATTGACAGAATTTTTAGACTCTGATATAATTCAATTATATAAAATTTATATCATAAAACCGATGATGGAAAAGAGTATCCTTGCAGAGAACCTCAAAGAGAGCTGCCGCGGGTGGAAGTGCAGCAGGGGATCGCTTGGGGAATGGATTCCGGAGGGCGGCTAATAACCGACAGGTTCTGCACCTGTAAAAAGGCGGAGCATATGGTTTGTATGCATGAGCGGATGCCGGAGATACGGCATCAATTTGGGTGGCACCGCAGGAAGAAAGATCCTGTCCCAAGAGGGGACGGGACTTTTTTGTTTTTAAGGAGGAAAGCACATGGCACGGAGATTTTTGATGGGAAATGAGGCGATCGCTTTAGGTGCGCTGCATGCGGGCATCTGTTTGGCAGCGGGCTATCCCGGAACACCTTCGACTGAGATTCTGGAGGCCGCGGCCCGTGGGGATATTCATGCGCAGTGGTCTGTGAATGAAAAAGCTGCGCTGGAAGTGGCAGCCGGTGCATCGTATGCCGGCGCCCGTACGTTAGTAACGATGAAGCAAGTAGGGCTCAATGTTGCCTCTGATCCTTTGATGAGCCTGGCCTATGTAGGGGTAAAGGGCGGTATGGTGATCGTTGCGGCCGATGATCCCGGCCCAATTTCTTCTCAAACGGAGCAGGATACACGGTTATTTGCATCTTTTGCCAAGGTGCCGGTATTTGATCCTTCTTCAACGCAGGAGGCGTATGAGATGATTCAGGAGGCCTTTGCGTATTCCGAAAAATATCAGACGCCGGTGCTGTTCCGGCCTACCACACGTATTTGCCACGGCTGTGCCTCCGTTACGGTAAAGGATTCGTTTGAACCGCGCAGACCGGAAGGGTTTGTGAAAGAGACTGCGCGGTGGGTCATTTTTCCACGGACCTCGTATTTGAATCATATTAAATTGGAACAGCGGTATACCGTTTTAACCGATGATTATTCAGGATATTTGAGGAACTTTACAGAGACCGGCAAAGGGAAGAAAGGAATTATTACCGGCGGCATCAGCTATATGTACGTTAAGGAAGCGCTGCGGGAAATGGGTAAAGAGGTGCCGATCCTGAAAATTTCAACCCCGTATCCGTTTCCGCAGAAACTTGCGCTCTCTTTTATGAATGGACTGGATGAGGTGCTGGCGGTGGAAGAACTGGAGCCGGTTTTGGAAAAGGAACTGCTGCTGCTGATCGGAAGAGAACATCTTGCTGATGACGTAAAGTGAAAGATGAAGGGGAATATCCAGCCTGCAGGGGAGAACAGCACGGAGAGCGTCAAACAGGCGCTGATTCCGTTTTTAGAGCCGGACAAACAGGCAGGGGAAGAGAAACAGACACTGCCGGAACTGCCTGTACGTCCCCCGGTACTTTGCGCGGGTTGTCCGCACCGGGCATCCTTCTATGCGGTAAAGAAAGCTATGCAGGGAGAAAAGGCCGTGTTTGCCGGAGATATCGGTTGTTATACTCTGGGCAATGCTATGCCGTTGGATATGGTGGATACCTGCCTTTGTATGGGTGCGGATATCACTATTGCACAGGGATTGCATATCATAGAGCCCGACGGCGTGCATTTTTCGTTTATCGGTGATTCCACGTTTTTTGCCTCCGGTATTACGGGTATTATTAATGCCGTATATAATCAAACCGATATTATTGTGATTGTTCTGGATAATTCCACTACTGCGATGACGGGGCATCAGCCCCACCCCGGTACCGGGTACACGGTAAAAGGGGAAAGGACAAGGGCCGTCAGTATACCGGCGGTTCTGCAGGCAGTGGGAGTGGACTTTGTAGAGACCGTGGATCCGTTTGATCATGAAAAAGCGGTGCAGACGGTTCGCCGTGCTGCCCAAGAAAAAGGGGTAAAAGCCATTATTTTTAAAGCGCCCTGTATTGCAGTGGAAAAACGCAGGCGGCTGTTTGAAATTGATCAAAATAGATGCATCAACTGCAAAAAATGTATACGGGAGTTAGGTTGTCCGGCCATCAGTACGGATAAAAACGGCGTAAAAATTGAGGCGGATCTGTGCTTTGGCTGTTCGCTCTGCGCCCAGATCTGCCCGGTATTGGCGATTCAGGAGGGGGAAGAAAAGAATGTTTAACTGTCTGTTGTGCGGTGTAGGCGGCCAGGGAACGGTTTTAGCCTCCAAACTGATCGCGCTGGCTTCTATGGAAAAGGGCCTTTCGGTAAAGACGGCTGAAACGATCGGCATGGCGCAGCGCGGCGGTTGTGTGGTTAGCCATGTGCGTGCGGGCGATCAGGTGTTTTCGCCTATGATACCCAAAAAACTGGCGGATATCATCATTGGTTTTGAGCCGGCCGAGGCGGTACGCTGTTTGCCCTATTTAAAGGAGAACGGTACGGTGATTGTGAACCGAAAAGCGGTAAAACCGGTGACTTCCATGCTGGCGGCAAAGGAATATGACGGCGAAAAAATGCTGGAATATTTAAAGGAACAGGTAAAGAATCTGCGCATTGTCGACGGTGAGGAAATCTGCCGGCGATGCGGCTCGGCTAAGGTGCTGAATATTGCTCTTTTAGCAGCTGCTGCGGAAACCGGCTGTATTGGAATCACTCCCGAAGAGCTGGCCGAGGCAATCAAGCAGAAATTGCCGGAAAAGTTCCACCGCGTCAATTGTAAAGCAATCGCGATGATTTGCGGAAAGGAAATAAAATGAAGATGAAAGAAGAACAGCTTGCGCAGATTCAAAAACAGATTGCCGGGCTGAAGAAAATCGACGGTTTTTATAAAAAGAAGCTGGAGGGAATTGAACCCGGCGATATACAAACCGCCGAAGATTTTGAAGAGCTTCCCTTTACTTGGAAGGGGGAGCTGCGCGACGCTTATCCCCTGGGTCTTATGGCCGTACCGCAGGAGCAGATCATACGGATTCATTCCTCTTCCGGTACCACGGGCACGCCGGTAGTCATTCCTTATACCAAAAAGGATGTGGATGATTGGGCCGTTCAATTCAGCCGCTGTTATGCCATGGCGGGAGTAACGGCAGCCGATCGGGTGCAGATCACACCCGGATACGGGCTGTGGACGGCAGGAATCGGCTTCCAGGCCGGTGCGGAGCGTTTGGGGGCGATGGCCGTTCCTATGGGGCCGGGAAATACGGAAAAACAGCTGCAGATGATGATTGATCTGCACACAACCGTACTTTGCGCTACGTCTTCCTATGCTCTGCTGCTGGCTGAAGAGATTGCCCGACGCGGGCAGAAAGATCAGATCTCTATAAAAAAAGGTATTATCGGTACTGAACGTAGGGGTGAAAAAATGCGCCGACGTATTTCGCAGGATCTGGGAATACAGCTATATGATATTTACGGCCTTACGGAGATCTATGGCCCGGGGATCGGTATCAGCTGCGGAGAAAACAGCGGTATCCATTATTGGGATGATTATGTCTATATTGAGATCGTAGATCCCGTGACCGGAAAAGTGCTGCCCGACGGAGAGATCGGTGAAATTGTTATCACTACTTTACAGAAGGAAGGTGCGCCGCTTTTACGCTATCGCACTCATGACCTTTCTCGAATTCTGCCCGGCCGATGCGCCTGCGGAAGCCGATATCCGCGCCTGGATACGATCATGGGGCGCACGGATGATATGATTAAAGTAAAGGGCGTCAATATCTTTCCCAGCCAAATTGAGGAGCTGCTCAGCAGTATTGCGGGTGTTTCCAGTGAATATCGGCTGACGATAGAACATTTGCAGGGCCGGGACCACTGCATTCTTTCTGCTGAAGCTGAAAGCGGAGCAGATGCTGAACGGCTGCGCACAGAGGTTCAGAGTTTATTTAAAACAAAGATCGGCATTACGGTTCAAACAGAGATTACTCCGTTAGGGACTTTGCCCAGAAGCGAAAAAAAGACCAAGCGTGTGATCGATAACAGAGATTGATGTCCGTGTATTCTTAATAATTAATGCAAACGGCCGGCTGCGTTTAGCAGACGGCCGTTTATGTTATCGGATAAATTCTGCCAGCAGCTGCTGGTATTCTTCACTGCTGAAATAATCACAGTGCCGGCAGCCTTTCATAATATGCAGGGCAAGCTTTTGGGGAGGATATCCGAATTGGAGCAGGGCGGCATACAGCGCCGAGTTTTGCTCCAACCGTCCTGGCATGTCGTGGTCGGCAGCGATCAGCAGCAGATGGGGAAGTTTTTCTTTGGATATTTCTCGGTCTATGTAGTA
>URTC01000023.1 GCA_900550765.1 uncultured Clostridia bacterium
GATCGGTATGGGATATGTTGCTGAGGGAAATTATTGGACGCAGATGTTTATCGGTTAAAAAACATAAAAGTGCCGTAAGGGAAAATGAACCTTACGGCGCTTTTTTTGAAGAAAAGAAAACAATTGGGTTCAAGGCAAATGCTTGTCAGTTCGATCTCTATCCCTTAGTTTGATTGTTTGTGCTGCCAGGCGGCGATTTTCTTCTGCCATAGCGGCATAATGCTTGCGGGTAGTATTAACGTCTTTATGCCCTAAAACATCAGCCACAAGATAGATATCCCCGGTTTCGCGGTATAGGTTTGTACCGTATGTAGAACGCAATTTATGCGGTGTAATATGCTTCAGAGGCGTAATAATAGAAGCATATTTTTTTACTAAAAGCTCAACAGCCCGTGTAGTAATGCGATTTCCCTGCAGAGATAAGAAAAGGGCAGGGGAGTCAGCCCCTTTCATTTCCAAGCGGTCGTTGTTGCAGTAACTGTCAAGTGCTTCAGCAATTTCGTCGTTAATGAAAAGCACGGTTTGATTTCCGCCTTAGCGTGTAATACGGATGCTGAGATTTCTAAAATCCACATCATCCACATTCAGGCCTACACACTCACTAATTCGAATTCCCGTGCCCAAAAACAAAGTTAACATTGCCAGATCCCGGCTTTTTGTAAGCTGGTGAAATCGTTTTTGTTTTGCACTTAAACCTTCTCCGGATTCCACTGCGTCCAGCAGCCGTACGACTTCATCTACATCCAGCCGAACGATAGCTTTTTCATGTATTTTCGGCAAATCCACCAAAGCCGCCACATTGGATTGCAATTCTCCATTTTTATAAAAATATTTGAACATCATACGGATAGAAGCAATTTTTCTTGCACGACCGTTTTCCCGGTTTTCTACAAGCTTGTTATCTTCGTTTGCATAAAGAGAGATATGATTGATAAAATCTTCAATATCATGAACGGTAACAGTTCGTAAATCTTCAATCGTAATCTCTTTTATTTTTTTCTTAAATTTTTCGGCTAAAAAATGAAAGAACAATCGCAGATCATAGGCATAATTGAGCCTAGTTAACGGACCGGTCGTATTCTGAATCCCGATAAAAAGCGTTTTGCAAAAATCCGGCAATTCTTCAAGGACTGCGTGGAGCTTTTCCATAGTTTTTTGATTTCGTGTAAGAAAGTATGATTCCATAAAAATATACCTCATTTTTTTAGTGTGGGGAGCCTTCTATCTATTCGCAAAAGACAATTCTATCGAAATCGCTTACAGACTCATCCTCCACAAATTCTAAAAAAGAGGGATCGGGATCCAACTTATCCGTGCGGTGCGGATCATCAAGCTCAACATCATTTTTAGGATAAATTTTAAAAGACTGCATACAATAATCATAAAAAATATGATTCAATGTATCACCAGAACAAAGCCGCTGCCATATATCGGTCGCAAATTGTGCAGATTTTGTATTACCAGCATTCCTCATTTCAAATTCTAATCTTACCCAATGATCTAAATCTTTTTCAACTCCTGATTCATGCCGTTTATCATATAACCGAATAAAAGTAGACGTTCCGCGTTTACCAAAATAGTAAGTCCAACCAGAAAGAGCTTTTCCAGTACGATCACGTGTAACAAAAGGATGAATTTGCTTTTGACCTACACCAAGACGACGAAGACGATCAATTTCAGTAACCAAAGGATTTTCAATCCAAGAAAAAAGATCTGTAAAACAATCTTTCGCAATATCGATACGACTACATTTTGCCGTTGCTCCATCAATACCAAGCAAATTAACAGCATTAAAAACCTTAAGCAATGAAATCATCTTTCCTTTGCTATTCAATACAGAACAACCTTTACCGGTTATAGAAAGATAGATCAAATCCTCATAGCCTTTCATTGTATACATATCTATAGCCACTACAGAATGCGTTAATTTATCAACATAATATTTATTAAAAGAATTAAACTTTTTAGGCATACCATAAGAATCTTTTTGCAACTGAAAATCAAAGCCAAAAGGTGCCATCCATTCAAAAATCTTTTCAAGCGGAACATGACGGAATGTAAAAGTAACCGTATCGATTAGTACAGGACCATACTTAATATTTTCACCCTTAATTTTATCAATATCAAGCTTCCTATCTTCTCCAAAAATTTCTTCAATATTATCACGCGGTACTTTAAATTCCATAGTTTAACCACCTTTCGAGTATATTATATCAAAAAAAAAATCACTTGTCAAGAAAAAATGGAATGGTTAGCCCGTATTACTGTTCGGGCTAACCAAATCACGCCCCCGATCGAGTCGGGGACAATCCAGCTGCAGCATAAAAAAAGGAGTCCTTCAGACTCACTTTATATACCGCCCTGCGGGGCGGGTCATGTCACGATGGCACCGTTGCACCTCTCAGGAAGCCAAATTACGTGCCTGGAGCGTTACAACGTGCTAAGCCGGGGCTATCTGTAGGAACTATCAAAGAGGCCGTCAACTGGCGGCTACGCGCCAGATCCTTATATAAAAAGCAGCGCCATGCGTGCGCTGCTTTTTTAGATCTCTATTTTATATTTAGCGAACCCATACAAGTCTTAAAATCTCCTTGAAATACAGGACGTTCTATAGGTTCAAATGAATTAAAGTACCGATAGTACAAAGGACGCCAGCAAAAACAAAACTGTTTTGGCATAAAGGGGAAGAGCTGCCACAGAACGGAACGCCAGAAATGTTGAAACTCCAATTGATGAGTATCTTTATTAATTCCAATTCTTTTATAGACACACCGTGCAACAGTCAAAGGGCCAATTTTACGAATAAGCCAAATTTCCTGCGCAAGGTCACGCAGCTGCTTATCGGTATCGTCCCAAGTCTGCGAAAAGAAATCAACATCACAATGCTCATGACGATGCTTCTTGAAAAACTCAATTACACCGGGGGGAAGACTCTTAAATTTCCGAGAATTAAACTCCAAACCGGATTCATCAATACAAAGATAAGAATACCGAGGGGGCTTTTGATTCGCAAGGGAATTTACATCAAACTGATTCGACAATTCATTATCAAAATTAGAAAAAATATAATCATAGGGCATTTTTGAAAACTTTTTAAAAAATTTCGGTTTAACACAATCCTTCATCAGCTTACAAGCAAGCGTCGTCTTACCGGAACCGGGAACTCCTACAAAATAACGAATCATTTTTTTCACCTTCCAAACATCTTCAAAAGAATCTTAAAAATAGAGCCTACCACAATAACAAGAATCAAACACGCAAACACATATTCAAACATAGCGGCATAATCCCACGTTGCATTTCTGCCATCCTCAAGAACCTTATAAAAATTAGGCTCTCCAACAATCTGCCGCAAAGCTTCTATAATTGTATTCATTTCAATATTACCCCCATAACTAAAACAACAAATATCATCATCAACCAGAAAACAGTCATACTCATAATGATCTACCCCTTCCGGAAGTCAATCCTATAATCGAAAAGATAAGACCAAAGAAAAACACCAACATAAAAACACGAAAAATATAGGTATTATAAAAGAAAATCTGTATACAAGGTAAAATTATACTCATCCTCTTGCTCCTCTCCAAAATACGGACACAATAATATAAATTGCAACAAAGCCAATAAATAACCAACCCAAAGAGACGGTTAAACCATACATTTCAAAAGAAACGGAATTAATAGAATCAAAAACATAAGCTATTCCATTCCGAAAAAATTGAAAAACCTGTGTCACAAAATCACATCCTTAAAGAATATTTAAAATAAGCTTAGTAACACATATAACCATTACAATGGATACACTTACAGCAATAATCGAAGGGATCAACGTACCACCGGACAAAACTTGCGGAATCGTCAATACATCCATTACAACCTGAAAAAACATAACCATTGTAGACCATGCAGAGGACAAAAAATTTCCTATGACCGTAAAGAAATTACCTATACTATTGAAAAAATCTGTGAAAGCTTCCATAAAATCACTCCTTCTTCGCACGATCAGTTTCCCGATGAGCTGCACGGACACCAGAACGCACACCGGATACAACCATAGAACTTAAACCAAACAAAAGCAATATAACACCGAGAGAAAGCGAAAAACGCAAAAGCAATTCCAAAAAAGGAACACCCGATACATAATCATTGATCATTAATGTAACAGCACGAAGGGGAACAGTAAGCTCTCCGACAATCGTAGAAAAACCATTCAAAAAAGAATCAACTTCCGGCTGATAATTTGATATCTCATCTTTTATCTGCTGTTCGGAATTATCAACAGCATCTGCATCATCACCAAACCCCGAAAAATCATTAAAAATTTCATCCGATGGACTAACAGGAGCATCAAATTCCACTGTAAACCAGGAAAGCATAGTTGAAATAATAACATCTACATTTCGCAGATCGTCTAAATCCATCTTAATAACAAAATTACTGATATTCCGAACATCACTAAAAGAAGCAGTACAACTGATATCACACCACCAAGTTTTGCCGGAAGAAGTCCACTGCAACGTACTATTACCGGTACCAGAAAAAGTAGCAGTAGCACCCGAATTATACTCAGCAGAAAAAGTAGTTATTTCACCCGTATCAAAATAGCACCAGTTATCTGTATTAATCTGAAATTTTGCATGTAACGTTATTGTAGCAGAATCTAAATTCTGCGAAGGTACAGAAATATCAAAATTAAAATCCGAATAACCCGAAATATTCGCATTAAAATCTAAAGTTTGCAAAGTATTCACACTGGTAACAGACCGCTCAGCTCCGTTCATTCCCAATGTAACGGATGCAGCTGAAGCAGTTACAGTAGAAGAAACAGCAAAGACAGACACACTGCACACCATAAGCACCGCTGTTATTATGATAAAAAAGGATACTTTCCTTTTATGTTTCATTTCAATCACTCCAATAAAAAAGGCAGCTTTTAGGGAAGCTGCCACACCCGACTTTTTACAGACGGATAAGCCGTCCCAGTAAACCTACTGCAAAGCCAACAATAGGCATCGCCAGAACCATAACAGTCAAAGCTGGATTCTCAGTAATAGTATCAAGAACATTACCTAACCACGTTATAGACTGCGTAAAAAATTCACCTATAGTAGTCAAAAAAGCACTCATTGCACTGGTCTCCTCTCCCATATAATTTACCTCTTTCTATACCTAATTTTATATAAAAATGCTGCGCACACATTCTTAACAAAAGATTTCATCAAATTAAAATAATTCAACATTACTTAACTCACGCGGCAGATTAACTGTAAACCCTAAACTGCCGGACCTAGTACGATAGGGAACAACATCCAAAACATGGATAGAACCCTCTTCATAAAGATCAAACAATTTATCATATTCATCATCACTAGAAACATAACAGCCGATACGCTCACCATACGGTGTCAAAAAATTTAAAACATATCCTTTATTATTTCTTAATCCAACAAATCCATCAACCTTTAACTTTACTTTCATTTCTCTTTACTCCTTTAATTTGTAAAATACCATGTTTTACCAGTCAATCCATTTAATATAAAACATTCTTCCGGAAGAAATCGCGCATAATTCATTGCTTTCATTAAAGTATCAAACATTCCAATAACTTCATCATGACTTATTACATAAAATTTCATAAAATCCAGCCTTATAAACAAAATTCAACATTTTTCATTGATTCCTCAAAAACATCCTCGCAACCAGAAGCAGCTACAGGCAAGAAAGGAACATCTTCCATATAATCACCTCCCGGATCAGAATAATATACATAATCCACACCATAATCATGCGCGTCTCTTACGTGTGAATAATTTACATAAGAATCTATAACCGAAAGGATTTCAGAATGGGTCATATTATGAAAAACGCGAGCAATAAGCCCCGGCAAAAGTCGTTCGGAATTGCGACATTTGCGCAAATAGGGTATCGCTCGCAATTGTTCGCAAAAGACAAGTTTTGCGAATAGATAGATATATTTTAAAGGAAAATATGTCAACTGTCAAGAAAAATGTTATAAAATAAGTGTAAAAGACTTATCCAAAAGACAAGTCTTTTTTACTGAAGAATTATAAAGTTGTTTTCAGCTCTTTAACGGCATTAGTAGCCAGTTTATCACATCGATTATTCAATGCATTGTCAGCATGCCCCTTTACTTTGATAAAATGAATTTTATGGATTTGAAAAAATTCGTATAGCTTTAGCCATAGATCTTTGTTAGGAATGTCTACATCATTCTTTTTCCAGCTCTTTTTTTTCCAGCCATAAATCCAGCCTTCATTAAAGGCGTTGACTAAATAAGCGCTGTCAGAATACAATTCAATTTCACAGGGTTCTTTTAATAAGGACAATGCTTCGATAGCCGCGGTAAGTTCCATTCGGTTGTTGGTAGTATCTGTTTGAGCACCGCTTATTTCCTTAGATATATTTTGATAAAGCAACACGGCTCCCCATCCGCCTATTCCCGGATTGCCGGAACAGGCACCGTCAGTGTATATTTTTACTTTTTTCATCCATTGCCCTGCGCTTTATCGTAAGCAGCCCAAACAGACTGATATTTATTTTTAATGGCCACATGCTCCTCATACGTCTTGGAATAAGCCACTTCTCCCGTATAAGGATCGGTTAAAGTAAAGTAGAGATATCCGCCGTTTAAAGTATCTTCATCTGGATACAGTACAGCGCGAATTGCTTCTTTGCTGGGGCTGCAAATAGGTCCAGCAGGAATGCCGGAAACCAAATATGTATTATAAGGAGAATCTACTTTTAGTTCTTCTGCAGTAAGAACCAGACGTTTTACGCCGAGGGCATACTGCACTGTAACATCAGATTCTAAACGCATATTATTTTTAATACGGTTATGGAATACTGCGGAGATCTTATAAAAATCCTCTCCTCTTCCCTCTTTTTCTACAATGGAGGCTAAAGTAAGTACCTGATGCATAGAAAGACCCAGCTCATTGGCGCGTTCGGTAAAAGCGGGCGTATAGATATCATTGAGCCTGGAAAGCAATTTGTTGATTACCGTTTGATTAGATGATCCAACATAAAACTCGTAGGTATCCGGAAACAGATATCCCTCTAATAAATATTTTAAATTTCCCATATCGTAAAGGGGCGGTACAAAATAAAAATCCGCGTAATTTCGGGCATTCTTACATTCATTTAAAAAGCTTTCAGCTGATTCAATAACATTTGATGCGGCCAAAATTTCAGCAAAATCTTCAATCGTAGTACCCTCGATCAAGGTAACACTGCCTACAGAAGCAGACGCAGTAGGCCGTGTGATTACATCTAAGATATCCTGTGCACTCATAGTTTTATCTAATATGTATTCACCGCTTTGTATTTTTGAAGCAACACTAGTAAAGTCTGCCAAAAGTTTAATTCCCCAAGAGGTTTTAACTAAGCCGCATTCTTCCAGCTTGTTTGCTACGTAAGACATGGACGCACCTTTATTAATGGTAAAAAGCACAGGGGAATCATCATGTTTGCTAACCGGAGAAAATAAGGCAGAAAGTACAAACGAAATACTGGAAATAAATACTGTTAACACAAGAATTCCACTGATTAGATAAATCGTTACGGGTCTTATTTTACGCCATGTTTTTTCCGTATCCCGTCCGGTTCCAATCCAACCGCCTATTTTAATTAAAATATTCCGGCGTAATCTTTTCAGCCACAGCTTGAATTCCTTAAAATTTTTAAAAGGCATTTCCCATTTACGCTTTGCCTTTTTCGGTTTTTCGCCTTTGGGTAAATGCGTTTGGACATTGTGGTCTTTTTTTAGCTCTTTTTGAGGTTTTTTATCAAAACTACTATACTTCATATTTCGATTATCATCGGCAAAATCATCGGTGTACGTTTTGTTTTTGCGTACAGGAATTCTTTTAGCTGATGCCTTATTTCATTTTTTATATAGGGCCAATCGCGCAGTTTATCACTGCTTAATTTTTCAATAAAAGTCTGTACCATTTGTTTGGAATGGTTGATGAGATCTTCATTGTCTTTCATATAGATAAAGCCCCGGGAAATAATATCCGGTTCTGTAAGAAGCGCACCATCAATGCTGGAAAGCGTAATACAAACAACGACAAGACCGTCTTGCGAAAGCAGCCGTCTGTCCCGAAGAACGACATTTCCCACATCTCCGATTCCCAGACCGTCCACCATAATGACGCCGCTGGGAACATTTCCGTTAAAGCGAGCGCCGTCTTTTGAAATTTCCAGAACATGTCCTAATTCCGGCATAAAAATATTGCCGTTGTCAAGTCCTAATTTTTCCGCAAGCAGGGCATGCTGCATTAAATGACGGTATTCCCCGTGAACGGGCATAAAATATTTAGGTTTGGTAAGGCTTAAAATCAGTTTCAGCTCTTCCTTGCAGGCGTGGCCTGAAACATGTACGGCATCCAGTGCTTCGTAAATTACAATAACGCCTAAACGATATAAATTATTAATGACCCGGTAAACCATCCGCTCATTTCCGGGAATTGCCGAAGCGGATACGATCACCATATCGCCCTTAGTCAGTTTTACTTTTGTATGATCTCCCGTTGCCAGACGCGAAAGACCGCTCATCGGTTCCCCCTGCGATCCGGTAGTGATAATAACCACTTTTTCCTTTGGCATGCTTTCAGCTTTTTCCGGTGTTATAATGGTTTTCGGGTTGACGTTCAACTCGCCCAACTCTGCTGCTATTTTAGAAACGTTTTCCATACTGCGTCCTAAAAAGCAGACCTTACGACTATATTTTTCTGCATAATCGACAATTTGCTGAATTCTGTGCACATTACTGGCAAAGGTAGCTACGATAATACGTTTATCGATACCCTCATCAAAATATTTTTCAAAGCATTCCCCTACCTTGCTTTCACTCATCGTAAAGCCTTCACGCTCAGCATTGGTACTGTCGGACATCAGCAACAGAACGCCTTTTTCACCATAACGTGCAAAAGAAGCAAGATCGATGACCTCACCGTCAACGGGAGTATAGTCTACTTTAAAATCACCGGTATGTATCACAACTCCGATTGGAGTTGTGATTGCCAAAGCAACAGCTCCGGCAATGGAATGATTGGTTTTTATAAATTCAATGGTAAAACATCCGATTTTTACAATATCCTTAGCCTGAATACAGTTGATTTTTACAAGATTCTGCATCCGGTTTTCCTTCAGTTTGTTTTCAATCAGAGCCTGCGTCAGTTTTGTACAGTAAATCGGGGCATTTACCTGCTTAAATACATAAGGGATTGCTCCGATATGATCTTCGTGTCCATGGGTGATTATAACTCCGCGCAGTATGTCTGCATTTTTTTCCAAATAGCTTACGTCCGGAATGACCAAATCAATCCCATAAAGATCCTCTTTAGGAAACATAGAACCGCAGTCGACAACAATTATATCATTACCGTACTCAATGGCCGTCATGTTTTTACCGATTTCTTCAATGCCACCGAGTGGTATTACGCGAAGCTTGTTTTTACTTTTCGCCACAAATAGACCTCCTATTTTGTATATTATTTTAATTAAATTATACAACAGTTAGGTAAAATTTGCAAGCAATTAAATTTGTACAAAGTATCGAAGCCTGTCACTTCTCTTTGTTTATACGATCCTTTATAAACTCCTCGGTGATATCGGCAGCGTACTCTTCCCTGGCAAAGCGGCCGTAAGCAGTAAAGGAATAGCCGTTATTCGACGGGATTACTGTAATAAAACCGCCTTTGTACTCTGCCTGAATCCCTGTGCTGTTTTTATCCTTGTTCAAGGCAAAAATTGTTGCACATTTTTCTTTGGGATCACATTCAAAATCCAGTTTTGCAACGATTGTTTCGTTCGGCGCTTCCAAAGCTCTCGAATCCAGAAAATAAGCCAGTGTTTCGGCAAAAAAGGAAGGTTCAAATTCTAAAAGAGCGGCGAAGGAATGAAGACTCTCCAGCTGCTGCATTGTATTTCCCTTATGCTGCATGAGTTTAAGCACTCGCAGGCCATTGGTCTGGGCTAAATTACGGATCTCTTCCGAAGCATAATCCGGCAAAAAGACTTCTTTCCCGTCATAAAAGGCTGTAAGACGTATTTTAAGGCGCATAAAGTCGTCCGTAGATATACGGCTGCCATCAGTGGCAAAAACGCTCTGTACCGTCCCATTTTGTGCAATGACAGCTGCACGGTAAAGCCGATTCAGCGGTGCGGTAAACTCTGATACGCGCCGGGGGACGATATTATGCAGGCGATACGCTTCATTGGTATACAGTTCTACATTGCTTTTGGAAAAAGGGATAGAATTGTTAAGGAAATACTCAAAGTCTCCGTCAAGAGAATGAAGGCGGATCATTTTCCCCCTTTTTAAAGAAAAATCGTTGGTTTTAAAATCAATCTTTTTTTCCTGCTGAGAGGAAATATTCAAACCGTTCTCATCCATCAGGTCGATAAAAAGATTTTCTCCTGCTGTACGGATATATACCGCTTTCATTTTATAGACTGCTGCATAATACCGGCAGGAAGAAATCTGAGAAGAAGAAACGTATACGGTAGAGCCGCACAGACTGTAATAAGAGGATATCAGCATTGCCAAAGAACCTGCCAGCCTCTCCCCGCTGCTGCAAACAAGAATCTTTGCCGCCGGATAAGATGATGCGATCGCCGCTAACGTACTGTGGTCAATTTCATGGTTCCAAAGTCCGGTGATTGTGCCGTTATTCCAAAGCGTATGATGAACAGGATTTCCCGAAGTCTTTTTTCCCTCTACCGTTGCATTTCGTTCGATTTCTATATTATTAAAAACAGAGGCTCCGGTTATCAGCTGTGTGTTGCGGTTTAGAACAACATGAGATCCGACGATATTATTTCCGCCGAAAAGCGTTCTTTCTGCTTTTGTTTTACTGCCCATTACGGCATTTATACAGTCGCTGTCAAGCAGGACAGCTTGATTCCAAAGCACAGCCCGTTCGACGCGGCTGTTTTCAATGATACAGCCGCTGCCGATTACTGCGTACGGTCCTATTGTGCTCTTTCCGGTGATTACGGTGTTTTTACCGATATATACCGGTGAGACGACTTTTACCTCTTCTCCTAAGGAAACATTTTCTTCAAAAACATTTCCCATTTCCCGGCCGAATACCTTTCCTTCCAGTAAATCCCACTGTGCCTGCAGATAGGCTTCCGGTGTTCCGAGATCGCTCCAGTAATCCTCGGTAATGTAGCCATACATGTTAGCGTTTTCTTTTAAAAGAAGCGGAAACAGATCATTGCTGAAATCAAAGACCGTACCAGCAGGTATTTTTTCAAGGATCTTTTTTTCTATAATATAAATTCCTGTATTTACGGTATTGGTGATTACATTTTCCCATTGAGGCTTTTCACAAAAAGACGTTATCCGTCCGTCGGTATCGGTTAGAACTACGCCGTATTCCAACGGATTTTCCTGTTTGGAAAGCACAATAGTTACATCGGCATGGATGCTCTTATGATACGTAAGAATTTTGGAAATATCAACATCTTCGCATAACGTATAGAAAACGCGAATCAATCTCGGCTAGGTGCAGAGGTAGATTTGCGGTAAGAGTTCCGTTGTGATGACGAGTGCCCTGTAT
>URTC01000024.1 GCA_900550765.1 uncultured Clostridia bacterium
GGTATCCTTATAGCCCTTTATAACCCCTGTTGATAGAGTTTCTGCCTTTGAGGCGCTTACAGGGTCCAGCGCAATGGTTACGTTATACTTTTGGGCATCCTGGAGCATTTGCTCCAAAATACCGGCGGATTGCAGCTGCGCTTTTAAGCCGGGAGAGCACAGCGCATAAAAGCCGTCAAAATAATCGTTGGAACAATCTTTGTTTAAGTGAATCAGGTATTTGTAGGCTTCAATGCCTTTTTCCTGGGCTGCTTTCATTTTATCTGTTTCTGCAAAAGAAACAGATTTGGTAAAGGACTCATCCACCATAATCGGCAGATACCGGGATTCGCTTACCGTATTTTCCGTTGCTAACAAATATCTTTTAGCAGCGGTGCTTTCCTCGGTTTGATACGCTTCCCGCCAGCCGATGATCTTGTTTTGTTCGTTTACAAATACTAAAAAGTAAACCGGCAGCCTTGCCCTGAAAACGCCTTCTTCATTGCTGTTGAAGTCATAGTAGCTTCTTTTTTGGCTTTGATAATACGGCGGGATCACTTCATAAAAGCTGCTGCCTGTAAAGAATAACTCGGAAGAAAGCACTAAACCCCGGATCTTGTTCTGCTGCGGATCTCTGTAATATTCCATACATTGTATGGAATATTTATTGTTATTATTACTCGATAATAACGTTTGCTGAATGCCGGAAAGCGTTTTGATATGCGTTTCAAGAAGATTGTTAAAATCAAGTCCTTCCTGCAAATAGGGGCGCCTGTATTCAATGTTTTTTTGGAACATTTCGCTGTCTTCGTAATACTTTGTGTCATACAGGCACGAAATCCAGTCCATACACGCGTTGACGGTTTCCTGATTCATGGAATCGGTATAAAGATATTCGGCTTTTTCAAATTCCAGCTTCTGTATTAAAAAATCCAAGCATACGGAATCTTTCTCCGCCCATGGTCGATTTAATTCATATAATTGATGCACATAATTATGATATTCATCTAAATACGCATCTCTTGCTGTATTTTCAAACGTGACGATTCCGTCGCTTATACTAACGTTGGGCGTTGCCGTAGGGCTATGGGGAAGCAGCTCGTCACCGGAAGGTATCGACTGCCTGCATCCTGCCAAGGCTGACAAAAGAACAACGCTTATCAAGATAATCCCTATTTTTTTCATAACTATTCTACTCCTCGCTTAACATTCCGTTATCCATGATATACACTTTATCGCAAAGCGCCTCAATATCTTCCGGATGATGGCTTGTTAAAAGCAGCGTGAGCTTTTCTTCTTCCCGCAGCTTTTTTAACAGGCCGTGGATATCTATCACACCTTGTCTGTCAAGGCCGTTCATAGGCTCATCCAATATCAAAAATTTTGGTTTTTCCATAAGCGCCTGCGCGATATTCAGCCTTTGGCGCATTCCCATGGAATATTTTTTGGTGGGGCGCTTATCCTTGGGGTCAAGCCCTACTAAAGCAATGGCGTTTTCCACGTCTTCTTTTTTGATATTGTTCCGGATGCTTGCCAGCAGGGAAAGGTTATTAAAGCCGCTTAAGTTCGGTAAAAAACCCGGTGATTCAATCAATACGCCTACATCGCTTGGGAATTTCCCCTTGGTGCCCACACGCTCGCCGAATACATACACCTCGCCCGAAGTTGGCGTAATCAGATTGCAGATTGCTTTAAACAGCATACTTTTTCCGCTTCCGTTTGCGCCTACAATGCCTACGGCTTCCCCTGTGTTTACGGTTAAGTTGATATTTTTTAAAATTTCTCTTTTGCTGATGGTTTTACATAAATTAATGATTTTTAACGCTTCTTTCATTTTTCCCTCTCCTAAGCTTATTTTTCTCTTGAAAGACTGATCAGGTCTACCTTCCGCATCACCAGGCAGTAAAAGGTGATGGCCAGTGTTAATGCTGCGGCCCAATAGAGGATAGCATAATTAACAAAGTTAAAGTTATTGATTTCCGTTAAGGCTTTAAATTGACCATTATAAAACGGGTAAAAAGAAAATTCCTGATAATTTCTTGCACCGAACAGCGCTACCACCATTACGGAGAAAATACAGATGATGCTGCCTATGGATTGCTTGAACAGCGCGTTGACCGTCATGCTGACAACGGCAAGGAAAAAGGAGTAGAGAATTAAAAACAGCATTTCCAGCATTACCGCTCCAATCGGAGAAAAGGTTCTTATCACGATGGGGGCAGGATACAGGCTGCCGTATCCTTCTTCAAGATTCGCAGTTGCAAGGACCCCGGGGGACCATTGGTTGGCTAACGACATGTGATTATGTAAGCGGAAAAACAGGGCGTATATTACTAAAATAGCAAAAGCGAAAACAAGGACCGCCAAAAAAGCAGAAATCAAATTGATGCGGGCCACCGTCTGCCGTTTGCCCATTCGCAAGTATCTCGTGGCGTCGTCCTCCTTGGCGATGCCGATGCCCGATAGCAGCACTAAAAGCGACATCGGCACCCATAATTTTAGTAAGAAGGAATCGCAAAAAATGTTTTCCCAAAAGTTGTTGGATATGGAATATGCAATTCCGCGGCCGTACATAAAGTAAATGGGAATTAAAAGGGATACGAGGATGATCCAGCCCGGAATCCGCAAAAGCGTGTTTGCGATCATGGTGATATTGCGTTTAAACATCTGTTTTGCTCCTTCTGAAAAAGAACAGAGCGTACACCCCCAAACTGATTAAAATAAGCGCCGCGTATTGAAACAAAACCTCCGAATAGTTATTTTGACTGGGTTCCAAAGCCCATATATTGATGCAGGAGGTAACATATGGAATTGCTATGTGCCGATGAATTTCTTCAACTACAATAGTAGACAATAAAAACCCTGTGGAATAAGCAAGGTATTTATTGTTCCACAGTGCGGAAAAGCACATGGTTAAAAGAGAATATACCCCGCCGAATAAAATTAGATTTGCGGATTCAAAAAGGCTGAAAAGCGGCAGGTTGTTTTCGTAAAGTGTTTTTAAAAAATTACGGTCTGTCAGCAAATCCAACTGAAATAAGGGAATGGATGACGTAGGATCTATTAGCAAGCAGAAAAGGAATAAAATAATTTCGCCGCACAGTACAACGGCCATGCCAGCAATAAACGAGGTAAAGACTTTTGAAAGGAAGTATTGAATCCGGCTTGTGCGGAGCAGCACGTTCCGCAGGTATTTGCTTTTATATTCCTGCAAGTAGAAATTTGCACAGGGCAGCGCACAAATTACCGGCAGCAAAAACGGCAGTTGTGTTGCTGAAATATCTCCGCAGGTGGATGCAATATAGCGGTTTAAAAAACCGAAATTCGTAACGCCGAATGTTTGTAACATCCGGGCTTTTCCGTCAGTATAACTCAGCTGCTGAAGAATGCCCATAACCACAAACAGAGCAACCGCTATGTAAAAACCATAGGAATAAATGATTCTTTTAAAATCGTGCCTGAGCATGTTTTTCCTCCTTGTATTTTTAATAATTAATGTTAGTGTTTTCCTGGAAATTTTTATAATTTTTTTGATAATAAAATATCAAAAAAGCCTTTTATATACTTATTCTTAAAACATACAATTTCATTTTCCTTCATCTCCTTTCTGTATTCATTTTTTATCAAATACCTCCTTACATTTATATTGTACTGAATTTTTTATAAAATTGCAAGATATTTAATGCTTATATGGTTCCTTTTTCAATTAATTTAATGATTTTAATAAATATTCTTTTATTGTAACGGTATTCCATTACTGTTATGCTTAGAATTATATCCTTTATTTTCCTTTATGTCAATACCTAAAATGAAAAAAATTCCAATAAAAAATATATAGATCTTTTTTGAAATAAATCCCTTCTATGTAAAAACCATAAAAGCAGAAAATTTTTATGGTTTTTAACATATTGTGAAAATACAGTATTTATGGAGGAAATGTCAAAGATAAGAAAGAGGTGGGGAAAGGGATCCCCAGTGTGATCGGAAAAAGAACGAATAGCTGAAGAAACGCTGGACACCATAGGTAAAGGCCCTATATTATGCTTTTTTAAGTGCCCTTGTTTTCTTGTAAAAAAATGAAAGCGCCGTAAAATGGCGCTTTTTGGATTATATTTTACTTAGTTCAATATCGTCGATGCCAAATCGGATAAAAGCATATCTTTGTCTGAACTCCGGTGCCAGCGAATTCTCACCCCAGGTACCTTCAAAAGTGAAGTTGAAAGGTCCCGTCCAAAAGCTTTCGGGATCCTGATGGTGCAGCGGACCGAAAGTATTACGGAGAGAATTGAAGAGCGTCAGCCGGATGGTATTTTTGCCGCGTTTCAGCGCTGCTTCGCAGCAGCGGTCAAAGAACAGTGTTTTGATGGGAACATCGTTGACAGTGACTTCGCAAAGGGCATAACGGCCGTCGATCTTCATGCGGTACAGCCCCTCTTCTTCTGCATCAAAGGTTTTTTCTACTATAATTTTTCCGCCGTAGAAGGGGTAAAGATCAGGGACGATATTTGTTAAATTGATCTCTGGTTTTTGTTTGGTTAAGGTAAATCCGCCGTTTGTCAGACAGCTGTTGCGTTCGCCATATGTAAACGGGTCCGTAGCGGATACGCCAAAACTGCCAAAAAGATAGATGGCTTCGATTTCCGTTGTAAGGGAAAGGCAGTTCCGTAGGGATTCCATGACACTTTGGAAAAGTACTTTATATACTTGTGGATCCTGATGATAGCTGAAATGCAGAATGATGTCATTCTCTCCCGGATGCGCATACTGCGCGATATCCGCCGTTTTAAAGCAGGATTGAATGCGCCAATCGTTTGAAAGCTCTATGGTATGACCGTTTACTGTGATTTGTTTAAATTTCATCGGTTCAATGCAAACTTTTAAATCCGCAGGAATCTCTTCGGCCCGGAACGTAAATTTTAAATAGGCATCTCCCTCGTATTGGCGCTTTAATAAAATTTCATGGATGTGTTTAATATATTTTACTTCGTCATAGGTAATTCCGTCAAAGGAGAGCTGTGCAAAATCCAGAGTGATGCAGTTTTCAGGCATTTGCGCGAAAATAAAGTTTTGGGCAGAAATTTTTCCGGCGGGAATCGGTTTTGGAGCGGCTTCTTTTACCGCTGCGTTCGCATCCTCTATCAAGAAATAAGATTGGGAATCCGTAAACGATAATACAGCTTCGATGCCGTCAGCGGTCTTTTGGAAAGCAACCGGAAGTGTTTTTAAGGAGAGCATATCAATTTCCGTTAGTCCGCTGCAGGCTTTTACCTGGAAATGAACATTCTCCAGATGCTGATCTGTCAGATTGGTAATATAGAAGATCCGTCCGTTTTCGGTGGTGCGCACATTCATGCGAAGCTGAGGCAAACATTTGTTTTCAAGCGTTAGGGACGCTTCACGGGCTGCGAGAATTTCTTCGAAGCTGGTATTTTGCTTCAACCAAGAGAGATCTGCAATTCGACCGTCAATTCGGGTAGGTGCGGGACCTTCACAATAGATTTTTCCGCCGTTTTCTACGTATTTCTTCAGCAGACAGGCAGTGGAAGAATCGATGGTTTCAATTAGCGGAAGTACAACAAAATCGTAGCGGCAGCTGCCGATGATGAGTTGCGTGCCTTCTACAGAACCATGACGGGCCATAATGGATTCATCGCCGAAATGATACTGTACTTGATGGTCTCCAAAGCGAGTCATAATGTCCAGATAGTTCTTTTCCAGTTCTGCCACGCAGGATTCATCTTCCCGTTTAAAATAGAGGGAGACCGTACGGATAGGATGCAGCAGCAATACATTGGCATTTTCCGTACCCATAGACATAGCGCTGCCGATATTGGCAAAGAAACGATTGAAATCGGCCAGATAACGATTCCAAGGAAGATGACGGCTGTAATGAGCAGGATAGTCGTATTTCCGTTCGCCCCGCTCAGAATAGGGATACAGGTGTGCACAAATAACATTGACGCCTGCAACATACTGCCATTGAGCAATACGCTTTAATTCTAACGGCGTAACATCCCAGCCGCACAGCGCGAAGGTTTCGGTTAAAACTTTTTTCTTATTTAACTGTGCTGCCACAGAACCAATTTGTTTGGTAGAAAGGTCCGTACCTACGTGACGGCCCAAATGATCGATACCGGGAACATGTTCATATTCATAAAAAGGCATAGCACCGCCGCAGCATTTCATTTGAAAGGAGAGTGAGGCCTCTTCGATCGTATGGCCGGTAGACTGCACACCGTTTTGATCACACCAATCATAGATTTGCTTGGCGAAATTTTCGGTATAAAGAGTATGGCACAGCAGCCAATAGTCATGCCGCATTTCTTTGGCGGAATCGATTTCCACAAACAATGCCGGCAATACGTCGAATACACTATACCCATATTTATGTTCAAACAACACCGGCAGGGTGTCAGACCATGCAGTGTGATAGCGGTAATACTGCGGTTCATCGGTAAAGAACCCGGGCATTGTTTTACCAAATTCTTCACCTACGTGCTTTTTGTATTGTTCATGGGTTTCCTGAATAAAGGCGGAAATAATCTCTTTATTCATAACATCTACATAGCTGGGGGAATATACTTTTGTAATGTTGAGATAGTTTTTTTCACCTTCATCGCTGAATACGCGGCGGGCCTTGTTGTCTTCCAAAACATATACGGCGAAAGCGTCGGGGTTGAATGCACCTTCGTCAGCCAGCAGATAGGCTACTAAATTTTTTGGATCTTTTAGCAGTTTTCCGCCGGCAAAACCGCTGGGCCATCCGTTTTCATCATAAGCCCAGGCCTCCATTCCCAGTTTTTTGGCTTCATCTACACAGATATTTACGCAGTTGTACCAATCTTCCGAACAATATTCGGTCAAAAGTCCGCCGCGCGCGTGCATGAAAAATCCACTCATAGAAATATCTTTCATGTTTTGAATTTGTTCACGCAGCTCTTGTTCTTCTAATTTGTCGTTCCAGCTCCAAAAGGGAAGACAGCCATACTTGGAAGCATTTTCTTTTATTTTTTTTGTAAAGTCCATAAAAATTCTCCTATAAAAATACTAAAAAATATAGAGGTACCCTGATTTGCAGGTACCCCTATTTATTTATTATTTTGCCGAATTCTTCTTTTTTATAAGAATGGTGATAGCAGCGGCTGCAATCCCTGCAACAACAAAAGCTGCTGCGGCAATCAAAATAACAGTAGTAGTCGACATACCATTTCCTTCGGTGGTAAGGGTTCCGTCTGGTGCCGCTGTAGCGGTAGGTATAGACGAATCAGCGCCTGTATTATTTGCGCTGCCCGGAGTTACCGCAGGGAAAATGTTGGCTTCCATTTCACTGGTGAGATAGGTGAGCTCTGTGTCGGGGGTTTCTTCGCCGGCAGGCTCTTCAAAATCATCTTCATTTACAATAGAAAAATCATCGATATCGAATACAAAGGCGCTGCTTGGGAAATTATCCAAACAGAACCACCAGTTATGGTCTCCGTCAAATTGCTCCTCTACTACTTCAAAAGGCTCGGAAACATAATATAACCACTCTTCGCCGGTATTCTCAGAACTGCCGGGAAGGTTAGCATAATAATTGTCTTGGCCTTTATCCTGGATATCGGGATAGAATTCGTCCGGGTCCGGATAAGCATCGGAAGATAAGCCGCGGACAAGCATATAGTTCTTTAAAGTATGCTTTACATCGATGCGGTACCAGAAAGAAATAATATAGCTGCCTGCACCGGCCTCTTTTAAAAACGGATAGATGTTGATTGACGGGGAATGCCAGGATTTATCTGCAGACATGGAGAGATAGTTATTTCCCGTGTGGCCGCCGTCGGTTTTTATCGAAATACCGCTGTAATTTGCATCACTTTTGGCAGAATCTCCTTTTGAGTCAACCAGTTTATACCATTTTGTTTCTTTTACGTCGGTAACGCCTTCAAAGCCTGAATTTACAGCGTCGACCTTATTAACGTCGCTGGCCTCGTCCGGTTCAGCAAACGCCGTAACAGAAGCAATTGCAAGCGAGGAGATCAGCAGCATGACAGAAAGCAGAAGTGAGAGATATTTTTTCATAAAACCCTCCATAAAAATTTACTATTCGTATTATAGCATATTTATTATGGGATTGTAAATACCTAAAATTAGTATTAAAACGGAAAAAAATCAATATATTTAAAAAAGGAGGGGAATTTATGAAAAGAATTATAAGTTTTGTTTTATTGTGTACACTGTTTGTTTTTGCCGGCTGCGGAGAGGCACAGGATCCGGCGGAAAATAACGCCTCGGTTAGCTTTCAAGTACTGGATGGTGTAAGTGGTATGCCGGTAGAAGGCGTTCGTATTGTTTTACCGGAATATAAAAAAGAACTATTGACCGGCAGTGATGGAAAAACCGAAGCGGCAGAGATTGCCGTGCTTTATGATACCCATTTTGCGGATATCCATTTGCAGGAATACGGTACTTTTACCGTATTGGCCTATAAAGAAGGGTATAGTGATTACGCACTGTTTTTTGCACAGATCCGTGAAAATCAGGAACGTAACATTAAGGTATATATGTTTATGAAAGATACGCCGATGTCTAACGGCGCTCCTTTGGCAACCGTAGAAAGTCCGGAAAAAGAATGGGTAAAGGAATTGGTAGAGCAATATCGGTAATTCAGTAATATAAATAAAGTATACATAAAAAAGATTAAATATACATAAAATTTACAAATGAATTTTAAAAAATTACTTGACAACCGTTTTTTTGCAGGATTCATTGCAGAAAAAAATATTATCCACAGCTGTGGATAAGTTGCAGGATATTTGTGGATAAATACAGATATCCCATCAGCAGGGCGGAATAATTGTGGATAACTTTTTGACAAAAAATTGATTTATCCACAGGCAGATGAAAAAATCCCCTAAATTCAAGCATTTAGTGGTGGATTAGTATGTGCATTGTTTTTTTGGACAGTGTACTGTGAAAAGATTATTTTTGCATTAAAAAAGGAAAAACCTTGCTAAAAAAATATGCATTTAATATGCAATGAGTGAATAAATAATGGATGGATCTACAATGATTGGATTATTAAAAGAAGTGATTTTAAAAAAAGGATGATACGATGTTTGAACGAATTATGCAGGTGCTTTGTGCCGTATTGCTGGTAGGTGTAATATTGACGTCTCCTATCAGTGCGCAAAAGAGCAGATACAGGGAATGTTTGGCGGATTATCCGCTGCTTAATTTTGTGATTGTGCTTGATGCCGGACATGGCGGTGAGGATGGCGGGGCGATCGGAATTCATACATTGGTTCGGGAAAAAGATATTAATTTATCAATTGTGCAAAAGCTTAGCCGGCTGTTTGAAAGTGCGGGCGCGACAGTTGTACTTACCCGAAAAAATGAGAATTCATTATGTGTGGGAAAATATAATAAGTTGGAGGATATGCAGGCACGCGCAGCAGTGATCGAGGCAGCAAGTCCGTATGTGGTAATCAGTGTACACTGCAATAGTTTTCCGCAAAGCAAGAATGTAAAGGGCGCACAGATGTTTTATTATCCCGGATCCGAAACAGGGGAGCGGCTGGCAGAATGCATTCAGAACAGTTTGAAAAAGAATGTAGATAATTCGAATAACCGCATGGTAAAAAATGAAGATTTTTATATGCTTCGGCATGGTAATTCTACGAATGTGATGATTGAATGCGGATTCCTTTCCTCACCGGAAGAAGAAAAGCTGCTTTGCGATGATGCATACCAGGATATGCTGGCCTATGCTGTATTTGATGGGACCTGTACCTATATGGCGGATATTCTTACGCCGCAGAATCATTAGGGCAGTTTGCAAAAAAGACCAAAATGTATTATAATCTCCTTATACCATATAAGGAGATATTTTTATGCGTGAAATCAGCTGTGAAACGGTAAAAGATGCGGTTTATAGGCTTTGCAGCCAGGCATGCATCGCTATGCCGGAGGATACCATGGCGATGCTGCATGCCGCTGCTGCGGGGGAAGAATCTGATTACGGAAAGGCGAATCTTGAAATGGCAATTGAAAATGCCTGTATTGCAAAAAAGGAGAAAATGCCTATCTGTCAGGATACGGGAATGGTAACGGTGTTTGCCCAAATCGGTCAGGATGTTCATCTTACCGGCGGAGATTTTTATGAAAGCATTCATCAGGGCGTGCGGGAGGCCTATGTGCCATTTCGCAAGAGCGTGCTTTCGCCTTTGGAAAGAAAGAACACAGGGGATAATACGCCGGCAGTAGTCCATATTTCATTGGCACCGGGCGATAAAATTAAGTTGATGCTCGCCCCCAAAGGTTTTGGCAGTGAAAATATGAGCGCACTAAAAATGCTGAAGCCTTCCCAGGGAATAGAAGGGGTCAAGCAGTTTATTCTTGATACGGTTTCACAAGCGGGGGCGAATCCCTGTCCTCCAGTGATCGTCGGCGTAGGAATCGGCGGAACAATGGAAAAGGCTGCGCTGATGGCAAAACATGCGTTGGTGGCGTCTAAGCCTTCTGCCGATATTATGCTGGCGCAGCTGGAGAAGGAACTGCTTGAGAAAATAAATGATCTGGGAATCGGGCCGCAGGGGATGGGCGGACGGATAACGGCGTTAGCCGTGTTTATTGAAACGTATCCTACCCACATTGCGGGACTGCCGGTAGCGGTCAATATATGCTGTCATGTAAACAGACACGCCGTAAGGGTATTGTAAGGAGGACGAAGAAATGGACAGACATATCAATGCACCTTTGGATGCACAGACTGCGCGAGAGCTGCGTGCAGGGGATTATGTATATATTACAGGAACGGTATATACGGCAAGAGATGCAGCGCATCTTCGCATGGACCAGGCACTTGACAGAGGAGAAAAACTTCCAAATGAATTTGAAATGGCAGAGCAGTTGAATGTCGGACGTGGAACCATTCGTGAGGCAGTAAAAATACTGGTATCAAGAAATGTTGTGGAAATAAAAAGAGGTCGTGGAACCTTCGTAAGTGAGACACCGGGGCTGATGGATGACCCTCTTGGATTTGCATTTATGGAGGATAAGAAGAGTCTTGCCCTGGATATTTGTGAAGTGCGTATGATGATTGAACCGGAGATTGCGGCTCTGGCAGCACTGCGTGCAACAAGAGAACAGGTAGAGAAGATTGAAGAGTTAGCAAAAGAAGTAGAGGAACTTTTCAATCAGGGAAAGCCTTATCTGGAAAAAGATATCTTATTTCATGCGGAGATTGCAAGGGCGACCGGAAATCAGGTGACAACCAATCTAATGCCTGTAATCCAAAGTGGAATTTCTCTGTTTATTGATGTGACAGATTATTCGATTGCAAATAAAACAATTGTGACTCACCGTGAAGTGCTGGAAGCAATTAAAAGGCATGACCCAGAGGGAGCAAGTGAAGCAATGAAGCGTCATTTGGAAAATAACAGGATTCAAATTAAATTATTAATGAAAAAGATGGAATAAGAAAGATTCTGAGAAGACATAAATTCTA
>URTC01000025.1 GCA_900550765.1 uncultured Clostridia bacterium
TTTTCATTGTACCGTGCTGCCTGGCAGCGGATTTTCAATGATGGTAGAACTTACGCGGGATGGCTTGGTTAAAGCGACAGTAATCGATACGGAGACAAATGAGCCATACACTTTGCATCTTACAGATGGCGCAGTGGGAAGCTTTATTGCTGGCGTGAAAAAGGAATATGAACAGGTGCTCACTGACATTGCAGAAAAATGTTTTGAGCCTGATATCTTTCAGTGCACACAGACAAAAGCGGCGATTGCGTATGTCCGCCAAACTTATGGGGATGAACTGGAGTTTCTTTGGACGAAATTCCCTGATAATGCCGTCTGGCGCAGGAAAGATACACAAAAATGGTATGGTGCAATTCTTACGGTTCCCCGAAGAAAGTTAAAACTTTCTTCTGATGAAGTAGCTGAAATCATTGATTTACGGATTGAACCGGAACAGATGAGCGCTACGGTAGACTATAAAAAATACTTTCCCGGTTGGCATATGAATAAGAGAAACTGGTACACCATAATTTTGGACGGTTCAGTATCCATAGAGGAAATCTATTGCAGGATCGACAAGAGTTATCAGCTGGCAACAAGATGAAACAGGAATGGAGATCGGCAGTTCCCTTCTGAGATAACAAACGGTATGATCTATAGAATTAGCCATAGAGTCAGTTTTTAAAATTTCGGAAAAAGAAGGCGCTTGGCAGCTTTTCTGCGTGTGCTTTTGTCGTGATTGATCAGGCCCAATAGCAGAGAAAAACATTATTATCTTATGATTGGATGCAAGGGAGTGCAAATTCCGGGAACATAAGCGGCGTAGGTGCAGAAAGTTGTAAATCGGAGCGTAAAATCAGGAGAGGAAGCTATGAAGCCGTTTGCGCCGCCTCAAAACCAACCCCGATGCTACAGATTTCATGTAAAATAAAACCCCTTATAAACAAAGGGGTTTGTTTTCATCGCTTTTATATCAAAAGTGACGTTTTTATATGGTGGAGCAGAATATACCGCAAAAATATATTATTTTGCTGACAGATTTACCGTGACACGGTGATTTTAGTGTTCATGCAGGTTCACGGAATGAGGATCTGTATTTTCCACATAGAAATCGTCATTAGGCTAACTCAAAATCTTTCTCAAACTGTGGAAAAGTTTTTAATTTATCCAGTGCATAGGAAACATAGTCATTCATTCTTTCAGGTGTTACGTGCCAATCTCCATCACGGTTCCCTTCAATAAATAATAAACTATGTTTATTACTCGGGTTTTCAAGGCATTTATAAAAATCATCTCTTGCTTTAAGAAGTTGTTTAACACAGTCCAAAGCTTTATCTGCATTGCCGAGTTCTGTATACTGACTTACCATTTGACATAAAAGAGAGATTTTTTGATATATTTGGCGAAAGGGAATATAATCTCCGCCAGATAAAAAGGCATTTATAATATTCAGCATGTATTCGTTTAATGCCACTTGATAGGATAGTGCATTATTGCCGTCTTGTGTTTCGCTTATCATTCTTGCCAATCTAATACACCTTGAAATAAACCGTGCTTTTTCGGCAAAACTCTCCTTGCATTTTTGCAGTGCAAGCGTCATGTTTTTATCTGCAAACGCAAATTCTGCTTCCCAATAGGTTCTGTCACCAAAAACCAGCGGAAGTTTTTCCAGCATATTTGCTGCTTTTTCCTCTTCTCCTAATAGGCGATATGCGCGTGACATAACATAGTAAGTTTTGCAAATCTGATCCGCATCTGTTTCATAGCGGAAAATGCAATTTGCATACCTCTCGCATTCAGAGACAAGCTGCACTTTAGTTTTATCTAAGGTTCTTGATGCTATAAGCTCGGCTAAGCTTTCCAGGCAGATAAACGCAACCTCAGAATTTGTTGGGTGAACAGAAAAATAAGGCTCTGCTAAATTATATATCCGTGTTGCTTCGTTCGCTTCAAAAGAAATATTGTGACATCCTATATCTTTCCGAAGCTTCATTAATTCTGCATCTGTGTCAGAATCAACAAGGCCCAGAAGTTTATCAGTAGATACTTCCAGCACTCTTGCGAGAGGAACAAGCTGAGAAATATCCGGCATCCCTGCATCTGTCTCCCATTTGGAAACTGCCTGCATCGATACTCCAATAAGCTCAGCCAGTTCATTTTGCGTAAAGCCTTTTTCTTTTCGGCATAATTTAATCATTTGTCCTATTGACATCGGTTTCGCCTCCCAATAAATATATCGGTACCGTACTTATATTTTATAAACTTTTTATAAAAAAATCTACATACCAATTCGCAACTGAAACTCAACGTTACGTGGAAATATAGTTTCCTCTGTTGGTCTTGCTGCTGAAATTGGTAAAATGATATCGTATTCAAAATCACTTGTAAATCCACTATATTCGCACTACACGCTTTTATCAATAGGAAAAGAAAATATTTTTGCAATTGTAAAGCTGTAAAGATAACACTATCTCCGGAACGGTGAAACCGCTCCGGAGATAGCTGATCATTATTTTTTTACTGTTATGAATGTACCTTCAGCACAAACTCTGTTTTCCGGAGGAATCAATAACCCTTCCTTAATGCATTCTTCCACAATGTCATGCAGGATCCGAACACTGGCAATCAAAGAATTATAATAAGGATATTCGCCAATCAAATGTCTCGGGATATGCTTTTTTATATATGCTGCAATGTCTCCGGAAATTTTTTCGGCAATCCGTTTGGAATCGCTGTCAAAATCAGAAAACAAATGATAAAAAGCAGATAGATCCTCTTCGTTGAACACCAATATCTTCGGGTCCAGTGTGGTGCCGTTTTTACGCAGATAACCGCACTCCAGGGCTTTTGCTGCGATTTCTTTTTCTGTTTCGGTCAAAGCATTAACCTCAAGGCCTCCGATTGCATGAAGCGTCAATAAAATCTGAGGATCGGTGGAAAGATTATGTCCGCACCCAAAATGCTTGTCAATACGGTCACTATAAATATTTGAAAAAAATACACGGGAGTAACCGCATAAATCATTTGCCATTACACCGTCACAGCCGTAAAAGCCCATATTAAGCACTTCATTTTCGCGGACAGCGATAGCCACCGTTGTAAAATCGCGTTTTATCGGTGCAATATTCCCAAAATACTGATCGGCAAGAATCGTATTGATATGCCTCTGCATATCCCATACCGTATGGGATATTAAAGACCATAAGACGAATTTTACATCTTGTTGTTTGTTCAAAAACGGAAACGACAATATTTTATCCTTACTGTTTTCAACACATATTTTTAAACAAGTACAAAACTCATCCAGATACTTTTCATAGATGCTGTTTGCTTCTTCATATTCCTTAGCTTCCACAATCAGAATATTGGAAATATATTTCCCGTTACCAACATCGCGTAATAGTCCGTAGTTGCCGTTTAAGCCCTTACACTGAATCTCAATTTCATTTTCAATATAAGGCATCGGAACGCAGAGAGCCTCGGATAGTTCCTTTGCGGTTTTGGCTTCGTTTTTGCATAAATAAATCAAATTCTGTGACAACATACGCTCTTTTGCTTTTTCACTTGGATCATTTCCTACGGGACTGCCTGTCCCAACAAATTGTAAATTTATCGGCTTTAATGATAAATTCCTGCTTTCCATTTTCTGCACCTCTTTCTTAATGGCATTACGGGCGGAAAACAATCGTTGCTTTACCGTTGTTTCGGAAATGCCAAGCGATGTTGCAATTGTTGCTATTTTCATTTCGTCCAGATAGTACAGGATCATAACATCCCGATAAATCTTAGAAAGAAAGGAAATCTCTCTCATAATGCGGGAAAACAGCTCTTTTTCCGCTTCTTTTTCAAAATAGGCGTCAATCGGAGTTTCCGGCGTATTTAAGATATGATCGGAATATTCTGCATCAATTACAGCATCAGAATGTATTTTTCGCTGTTCACAATAGTCAGCATATACTCGATGCGCTACCGTCCAGACAAACGCATAAAAGTTTTGAATTTCCTTACCGTTATAAATTGCGCGTAAAATAGCAAGGATGATGTCGGAACATAAATCCTCTGCCTCATGCGACGTGCGGCAACGATGATAAGCATATCCGTAGAGTTTATCTAAAAATACCTGATCGGAAAGCTTTTTAATTGTTTCATCCGTTTTCATAATGCATACCTGCTTTGTTCCATTCATGAATGTACCATCTATATAGTCGGCGCAAAAATGGTTTGGTTAGGAGATTGAGTACAGTTGTTTTAAATACCAACCGTGGAATATAATACTATCCCCGGCGCGGCTTTGCCGCTCCGAGGATGCAATAGCCGTAACTATATAATAAGATAGGCGCCAAGCATCTTGCGCGCATCGTTTTCGGAATAAGAAATATATCCCTTTCGCAGGGCTTCTTCAAGCACGGCTCCGCGTATGTCATAAATATTTGCACAAGCGTGATCGATCTGATATTGATCGTCCTTGAAGAAATCGGGGATTTCCGAACAAACTATCCCTCTGCAAAATGCATAATGGGAAAACCCAATTTTTACCGCCCGATTTAACAGACGATTATATTCAGCCTCCTGTTCGGACGTGCGGATTTTGTTTTTCCGCTTTCTCATAATGAGAAATGTGGGAATATACGTTTCTCCTTCTTTTTTTAAATAACCGTACTTTACAAGATTATCTAACACTGCTTTCTTTACATCGGTTGTATTTCCTTCTGCTGCATATATCAGAGCTTGTGCTTCCTCATAACTAATATGCATAGGTGTTTTATCGGCAATATTTTTGTATTGAAACTTAAATTGTCCGAAATCAATTACTTTTTTTTCATAGTTTGAAGCATCAATACACCCGTGTAATCCTACAAAAGCAGGATGTTCACCTGTATACTCTTCAAGTCCGAGAAGATCCCATTCACCTCCGTTCGGACGGATAGTATGTCCGAATTTTCCCAGTTTTACAACAGGAAGATTTACAATTGTTTTCTTGTATTCATTTAAGATTCCCTCTTTTACTTTATCTACTGTTTGCATCAGCAGTGTCCATTTTGCATCCTCATATGATTGATACCCTTCATTCCATTGTGAGCCGTTTTTTTCTTTGCATGCCATGTCATATTCAAGCAGTTCTATTACAGCGTTTGTTAATGCAGAAGTGATCTCTTTCAGGTTTAAATAAATATCCTCTTGTGCTTTAGCACTGACTATTACTATGTTTGTTTCATATTTTTTGCAATTCTTACGGAGCAATGTCTCTGATACGAGTTTTTCAAGTTCATCTTCCATGTACGGAAGAGCCACACCAAGTTCTATTGCAAGTTCTTTCGCTGTGGAAGGGGTTCTGTAAGCAGCAAGTAAAATGTTTTTTACCAATTTATGATTAAATATTGTTAACGGTTCTCCGTATTTTCCTGCGATACCATTCATGATAAATCCTATATCTTCAGGACAATAACTCATTTTTCCGAATACTCTTGCCATACTCATACCTTCTTTCAAAATGTTTCGGGCGCGGAGCAGTCTCATCTTGACCGTTCCTTCGGTGAGCTGAAGTGCTCGGGCAATGTCACGGATAGATTTATCGTAGACATAATAGGCAACAACAATTTCGCGGTAATTGGATGAAATGAACGCCAATTCCCGCCGGAGAAGCGATAATTCCTCGCTTCGTACATATTCATTCTCAATGATTTTGTTATCCGAAAGTTCAAAATCATCGATATCCGCGCCCGAAACCATTGTGGATTTCCTGCGCTTTTTGTCAGCCCATACGCTATATCTGTTTTTTGCAATCCTCCATACCCAAGCAGAAAAATATTCCGGTATAACGCCTCTGGAAAGTTCAGCAAAAACGCAAAGAGAAATATCGGACGTCAAATCCTCTGCTTCCTGCTCCTTTCCCGTCTTCTTCAAGCAGAAATAAAAGATTTTTTCTATATACTGCTCAAGGTAGGTATGAATATGATTTTCCCGTGACAAATCCGTGTCCGGCATTTGCTCACCTCCCGCTTTCACTTATATAGTGTGATAATATCTGATTCGGTAACAAATTTTTGTGAAATTATATATGCGGTGTTCAGGTTGGAAGACGGCAGAACCGCTTATTCGCTGTTCTGGGTTCGGGTTGCCATGTAATAGGCGGTAAGTATGGGAAAAGGAAATTATAATATCTTTGATACGCCAACCGGCCTCTTTTTCATCAATTCCAGTATACCATAAAAATGAATAGGAGCAAAGACGAGCATGGATTACTATTTGTTACTTAAATATAAGTGACTGCAAAATACTCATTTGCAAAAGAAGTTGGTTCTGATGTAATAAAGACAGTTTCTTTCATTTTATGGAATCATTGCTCTGTTATATTCTTAAAACATTTTTTCTGATATGGCGAATTGAAAGTCGTACGAAGAATTCCGTCAGCATCGAGCATCTCTTCAAGTGTTTTTCTGGAACGCTTAACCACATCCGCTTTTTCCCCAACAACTTTTGCAAGACAGGTTAAGGTCTTTCGATGATTTGGGGCTTTGCTTGGAAAAGACAATTCGTAAAAAGGCTGCATATACGCCCATCCGGGTCCAACCTGCTTCCCGTTTATCTTTACTGCAAAGGAAAAACTATCCGTACAGATCTCGTCATGATAGTTGATTGCCTTTGCCAATAGCTCAACGGAATCAGAAGTTCGCCATGAATTTGTGCAGGCAAGCGTTTCCAGATGATATTGACACGGAAAATAGGTTTCCGGCGTAATGGTCGGATAATTGTATTTGCGTTTAAGATTGGGATTGAATTCCACCAAGTCTTGAATCGAACTCAATTATAATAAACTTGTGAAGGAACGGTAGGATATATTAACAAACGGTTATACCGCATCATCATCCCCATAGCCAATCAATGCCTGACAAGCATTGATTGTTACCCCCAAAGTGGAGCCGCTGTTTAATCCAAGATTTCGATTAACAAACCGCATTTTTTCAGGATGATAATAGGAAAACTCCTCCTCCAGCACAGCATCGTTTCGTAGGGCCATAGCAAAGTTATATACAAACGGAGTATTTGCCGGGATACCTGTATTGGCGATATAGCGTGCAGCTGCTTCTCCATCATCTAAGTGTGAAGTCTTAAATTTTTCCCAAGCATGCATTCCGCGCCCGATATAAGGCAAAAATACTTTTTATGCTGTCTTTATTTATATCAAGAAAATCGCATATTTTTGATCTTAAAAGTGTACACTGATATTCTCTGAAAAGGACCAAAATAGTTTTATAATAAAAAGATATGATATAACCCTTTTTATAGAGTTACACCATATCTAATAAAAATTTCTTCATCTAGTTATGTCAAAATTGCATACATCTTATGTTCGTGGGCTTTCATCAATATCTTCTATATTTTCTAATTTAATTTCCCCATTTTCTTCCTCATACTTTTCAATATGTAACTTACAAAGATGCTCCAACAGATTACTTAAACTTCTGGTCTCTCGTTTTGCAATAAAGCGCATCTTTTCTAAATATTCATCCTTGATGTTAAATGTAAAAGGTGTTTTGTTTGTCGGCATATTATTTCCCTCTATTTAATAGTACAATTACTGTTTAATATATAGTATCAAAGCAAATCGTAAAAATATACGCCAACTGTTTAATAACTGTTATTTAACAGTTTGTATATATTTTTGGAAATTGTTTTATAATAAGTAATAGTAGAGCAATAATTCTAAAAATGATGAAAGGTGGATTTAATATGCTAAAAACTCCGTATAACGCAATTAAAAAAAATCAACAAGCTTATGAGATTATGCTGCTTCGTGATCAATACAATATGTCATATACCAATATCGCGAAAAAATTGGGGAAGTCAGTATCATATGTAACAAATGAGTATTATCGTTCAAAATTTGGACAAAGAAATTTATACATCAGTCATATTTCAATGGAACTCGGGTATGATAACACTTCAGAGGTTATGAAAGTTTATTCAAGAGCTTACAATTGTTATTGGAGTCCAATATATGCTTGTGCATATCTGGAAAAGAAATATAAAGTTATCTTCGATGAATATAGAAACGGAAAGCCGGGTATGCCCGCATAATTCGTTGAGAATCTGCCACCGCTTAGAAATAAAGAATTAACCCAAAAAGAGGTTGGACAAGTTATCAAAATGAGAGAAGAAGAAAATGCCATATTTAAAAAAATTGCACAGGAACTTTTTATTTCGGTACCAAAGGCAAAGCATACATATAATTGGTATTATAAGATCAAATTATTAGAATTGCTTGAAAATTTAGAAAGTAAAACAAAAACCTGCGAGGAATATAAAAATATATGTCATGCGTGCTATGGAAATAATTTGAGTGATAAGGCTCGTTATGATATGTTAATAAAAAAGTATTTCTGTTCATAGTATTTGAAACAAATGGTTATAGGCCGTTCTGTCTATGTCAAGCATTTTTGGGTAATATATGTTTTTCAGCAGGAATGGATCAAATCCATTCCTACTGTTGTCATTTTAACGCTTATATGCGGAACCGCTTTATACATCGTAAGAATACGATGCATAGCTTTTGATATAAATCCTCATCAAATAACATCATCGATGATAGACTCCTTGAGAAGCATGATACATTATAAGAAGTTCCATAATTGCATTTTCATTTCCCAAGCCATGAGAAAATGGATGTTTGGTATATTAACCAAAGAATGAGCAATCATACTAATTGTTTGCTTTATTATATTTGACAGGAATAAAAAAGTACTCCTTTCTACCCAAACGGTAAATGAAAGGCAATCCATCTCAAATTGCCGGCCGCAGGCCTGTTAAGCCGCACGAAAAAGATATTTTCGGCTTTTCGGCGGGGGATTCCGAACTCTCGTATCAAGCTTTGCTAAAAAGTAGTTGTTATATTCCTTTTAAATAAGTGATTAAACATCATATTTGACTTTTCGGTAAATTCTTTCGGCGTTGAAATATGGCTGTTTAATCCAACCTTATCCCAAGTTGCACACCATAACAAATATGGTTCTAATGGCAATTTATCCATGACTTTTAAGTGTATCCCGTCACGAATGAGCAATCCATCGGCGGCTATCTTTTCACTATCAAAATAAAGTCTGGCTCCGGTTTTATACGTCATGTCTTGGTTCATCATTATTTTCCCATTCTGTTTTGATAAGACGACAATTTCACCTGATATCGAACCGCTGGAAAACATAATAAAGTTACGAAAATCAAGGGGGTCTCCCAGCTCCTGTCCTATCGGTTTATCTTCCCAGATTAACTTCTCACGCTTTAAAACATTCCAGCTTTTTAGGAAACGATCTTTCTTGATACCTTCCCAATTTTCATATGTCGTACTATGTATCAAAACATCTGATTCATTTTCTCTTAGAAATGGATCATTATATTTGTGCTCTTTATATAATTGCCGTGCCTTATCTAAATCTTTTTGCCCAATAGATAGAAGGATATTTTTATGTCTTGATTCTTGAAACTGGATAAAATCACAAACGGACATTTCCCAACCGGTATAATTCTTACTTACCTTTACGGTATAAACACCAGAAATGCTATTTCCAACCATCGTTTGATAATCATCAGATTCTGTTAAGCAATACACAATCCAACGATCGTCATAAATCCGACCGGTTAAAGGGTTTATTTCACTTTCCGTATAATGATCTATTCTATATAGCATCATCTCACACCCTTACGATACATGTCTACATTGTAGCGCATTAAATAAAAAACGACAAGCCGAAACTTGTCGTTTTCTTGTCAAGCGGCTATAAAAAAGATATTTTTTCGGTTTCGGCGGGCGGAACTGAACTCAAGTATATTTAGGCCGTTCCCAATTGCTCGATATACTCTATTTCAACTATCCCTTTACATTTCTCTTTATCGCTATTATGTATTCCTGTTACCTTACATTTCATGGGAGGTAACAGAACTTCACCGTCTTCGTTATGACATACAAACTGGTCTAATTCCAAAACATTACTACCGGCGGGAACAGTAATTTCATATCTATAAAAATTACAGTCTACCTCATCTTCTCTATACGGAATTAATGACGCTGATGATATTGTTTTTATACTGATTATATCATTTACAGTCAAATAAATCGATTTATATTGGTGAGAATACGGATAGGTATTATTCATTTTATTATTTTCATCGATCCAAGCCGTTCTGTAAAGCAAAATTTTGCTTTTTATCGGATGCATCGCTGTGAGAATATTATAAATATCTTTTCGAGCTGTTTCAATAATTTTATCTTTTGTCGACTTATCCAAATCTGTAATTAAACGTTTATTAAGAATTTTAAGCCATTTTACATCGTAATCACTTTCTATTTTACGTTGCCCATTTTTATATTCCTCTATTATGCCTTTATTATCCTTATATGCTGTTAACGCACTTTTCCAAAGGTCATTCATATTACCGACCAGTAAACTATTAATAATTGCAAAATCATTTCTGGTATAAAAACTAATTGTTTCTTCAAGCGCTGAAAAGGCTATGTCGTCCATATACTAACTCCACCTTTGTTGTAAAAACGAACTTAAAACTTCTTAATAAAATTATATCACACAAAAGCAAAAAGCACAACACAAGGGTTCAACCCTACAATGTTGTGCTTTTTTGGTGGAGGCGAGGGGAGTCGAACCCCTGTCCAAAGAAGCGGAAATACCGTTTTCTACGAGCGTAGCCTTTGATGAAAGATTCCCCCTGAAAGGCTCGCACAAAGGCAGGCTTGCCTGAGGGGTAGCTTCATTCTGCATCGCTGCCGCAAAGCTTAAGCAGCTGACGTTCCCTGCGATTACGGCGCCGGATATCCCGCCCGCAGGAAGCGGGAGCCGGCGGAAGCTGCCTTAAGCAGCTACTAAATTTGTTCTATTATTAGCGTTTATATTTACGCCCGGTTTTTTTACGCGGGTCCGGAACCGCGGCTCGCTTGCTGTATCACCGAACAACCCTGTCGAAACCTTTACGCCCCCTTATTCATTATTAGTATACCATAGTTTTTTTAAAAATATGAGGGATTCATCGATCCAACTATGGCAGGAATCATGCGGCGAGTCTACAGAAGGATTGGTAGCAAAATCCGCTGTGGCCAGTCCGTGCGGGCCGTGGGGGAAGATATGAAGCTCATAAGGTACTTTATTAGCCGAAAGCGCCAGCGCCAAACACAGGCTGTTTTTTACCGGCACGCAGGTGTCATCGGCAGTGTGCCATATGTAAGCCGGCGGCGTGTTTTCTGTTACGTGATATTCCAGCGACATCTTTTTGTACAGCGCTGAATCCCGGTCCGTGGTGCCGGAAACATTCTGGATGGAGCCAGCGTGGCAGAAGGAAGGATCTGCTGAAATCACCGGATAGCCTAAGATCATTGCATCGGGACGCAGGTCGCCGCCGGTAGCTTTTAACGGACCTGTGATAAACGGATCCTGCCAGAATACCCCTAGGCTTGCTGCCAGATGGCCGCCGGCAGAAT
>URTC01000026.1 GCA_900550765.1 uncultured Clostridia bacterium
AAAAGCTCATGGTCTCCTTGAAAAAAAGCAAGTGAGTTTTTTAGTAAATCGTAAAATAGAAAAAACCCTGATCAACAGCGTCGGCAAACTAAAAAGCATTCAAACCATTGCGCATGCAGAATTTACAAATATGAAAGATTCTCTCCGAATGCTGATCCTTACCGATTATATCCGCAGGGAACAACTGCAGATGTTAGGAGATCTATCGCAGCAACCGAACAGCATCGGCGTACTGCCGATTTTTGAATTGCTTAGAAGGCAAAACTGTACCTGGCGGCTCGGGGTGCTCTGCGGCAGCCTGATTCTCCTTCCTGAAACCTCTCTCAAAGGGTTGGAAGAAGCAGCAAAAGCAGCAGGATGCTATGAACCGCTGCGTTTAAAACCGCTGTACGATGCACAGGGAAATTCACTGGGATACAGTGAGCTTGAAATCCAGGGAAAAATTCATTTATATGCGCAGCTTGTTACTAAGCTATTAGAACAGGGGCTTATTCAAGTATTGATCGGAACCAAATCTCTTTTAGGCGAAGGCTGGGATTCCCCCTGTATCAATTCCCTGATTTTAGCCAGCTTTGTGGGGTCGTTTGTTCTAAGCAACCAAATGCGCGGCCGCGCAATCCGAACAATGCCGGGAAATCCCGAAAAAACCAGCAATATCTGGCACCTAATTTGTCTTTCTCACAAAGCCGAACAAAGAGAAAAAAAGATGCTTGGTATTCCCGATGCCGAACTTTCCGAAGACTACGCTATGCTCAAACGCCGGATGGAGGGTTTTTTCGGTGTCAGCTATGATGGTACTTCCATCGAAAACGGAATAGAGCGATTGAATATCATCTGCCCGCCCTATTCTCCTGCCCATATTAAGGAAATCAACAAAGAAATGCTGCAAAGGTCCGGGGAACGTAAAAAGCTTTTTGAACAGTGGCATAACGCCGTTTTCCTATATGAACAAATGGAAACCACAGAGGAATGTACAATGAACAGAGAACCGCTGCAGAGCGGCGCACTTTTCTTTCATGCCATATTCTACATAGCACTTTTGCTGGCAGGCGAAATCACCGCAGCTCTCCTCTTTTTAGGATCCGGTATGAAAACACTGTTCGCACTCCTTTCCGTTTGCTTTACGCTCCTGCTTCTGTGGATCGGTGTAACGCTGCTGAAGCACCGCAGTCCGTTAAAACGCTTAAAGCAAATGGGACAAGGGGTTTTACCCGCCCTAATACGTATAGGTCAGATTACATCCGCCTGCCGGGTAGAAGCTGACAATATTCAGGGAATTTTTTACGGTATATGGCTGACCGGCGGAACAGCTCGAGAAAAAAATGTGTTTGCCTGTTGTATGGAAGAACTTCTGCTGCCGGTTGACAATCAACGCTATCTGCTCCATTCTAAAAAAGGAAACCTTACTTTAGCAAGCTACTATTGTGTTCCCTCCTTATTCGCCAAAACAAAGGATGACGCTGTTTTATTTCAAAAGGCGCTGGAACCCCACATAGGAAAATATGATTTAATTTATACCCGAAGCGTGCAGGGACGGGCAGCCCTGCTGAAAGCCCGTTCCAAGGCCTTTGCCAACCGCAACCAACGGGCATTGGAACGCAAGAAAAAAGTAAAAGGTATATTAGAATAAAAAAACAAGTGTCTCTGCAAAAACTATGGGACCCAAAGAAAGAGACTTTGTAAAAAACGCCCTGCAGAATATTTTAAAAAGCGTTTCTTCGTCAGAACGCGCATCCGCTATCTGTAATTTAGCCGCAACTCTTAACTATAGAGCATATCTGTGCCGTTGTTTCAAAAAAGAAATAGGAATCCGTATATGGAACTATACCTTAAAAAAATGCGTCATCGGCTCCCGCCAGAATATGTTTTTATAAAACAGCGTGGCGGCAGGCTTTGCCTCCAGCGGATTTGCAGCCTATTACCGTCAGTATAAAGCACCGTCAGGGGATCTGCAGGAATACATCAAAATCCACGATCATAACGAGGAGTTTTTTATGGAACTTTGGGACATCTATGATAAAAATATGAACCGCACAGGCAAATGCTTTCATGAAGGAATGCAACTAGCAAAAGGAGAATACGGCTACATCGTCCATATCATTCTGCGCAACAAAAATGGAAAATATTTGTTACAGCAGCGCGCTTTATCAAAAAAATACTATCCCGGTATGTGGGATGCTACCTGCGGTCGAGTCCAGCATGGAGAGGACGGGCAAACCGCCGCTATCCGAGAAGTAAAGGAAGAATTAGGACTGCACGCCGCTGCTTCAGATCTGCACCTGCTTTATCACGGCATTTACCATGATTCTGTTCTTTTAGATATTTTTTTATTAGAACTGGATTTTTCTTGTGATGACTGCGTTCTGCAAAAAGAAGAGGTTGCGGCTGTGGGATTTTTTTCCTTTGCAGATATGCTGAGAATCCTCACGCCCAGCAAGGACAGTGAGTATCTAAATGCTGTAAAAAACGGATGCTAAAAAAACTGCTGTACCTACAGCGTAACAGCCTGTAGAAAAACCCTGTCTTCTTTGTGAAAACAGGGTTTTTCTACAGGCTGAAATACGTATTTTTCAATAAGTATTTTACTAAAATTAATTTTGTTCATTTGCCTTTAAAAGTGAACTTAACTCTTTCATAAAAGAATCGATATCTTTAAACTCACGATAAACTGACGCAAAACGTACATAGGCAACCTGATCCAGCTGCATCAGCTTGTCCATAATCATTTCGCCGATCTCTGTCGTACTAACTTCATGCTCTAACGAGCTATGCACCTGACGGTCTATTTCATTTACCACATGCTCAATTTGCTCAGCGGATACCTTACATTTTTCACAAGCCTTTACGATGCCAAGCCTTACCTTATTAATTTCAAACAACTGACGGCTGCCATCTTTTTTCACGACCATTACCGGTGAAGTTTCAATTTTCTCATACGTAGTAAATCGTTTGCCGCATTCAGGACATTCCCGCCTTCTGCGTATAACGCTTCCCTCTTCTGTAGGCCGAGAATCCAGCACTCTGCTGTCAAGGCATCCGCAATACATACATTTCATAACATCCCTCCGCTAAGCAATTTATGATACAAAGCAAGCGTTTTGTCATCTTTTTTTGAAGATTGAACACTTACACTACCCTTCTCTTTATGGTCACGCTTGATTCCCTTCTGAATCAAAAGCTCACGCAGATGCGCAACCGTACCGTCGATTCCATCAAATATCCAAACTTTTTCTCCCAGCAGCCGCCGAATGCGCTCGGAAATAAAAGAATAATGCGTACAGCCTAAAACTACAGCTGAAGCATCGCAGCTGCGAAAATCCTGAAGCACTTCTTTCAAATATTCCTCCAGATCAGAATGGCCGAAAACCTCTTTTTCTATTTCTTCTGCCAATCGAGGACAGGGAACTTTAATAATGCGGCTCTGCGTATCCAATTTACGGATCAAGGCATTCACTCGTTCTGATTCCAAGGTAACACAGGTCGCCATTAAAAGGATTTTTCCCTCCGTCCGCTCAAGCGCAGGCTTTATGGCGGGCTCCATACTGATCACAGGAATCGGCAAAGCCTTCCGCAGCGCCTCCACAGCAATACTGGTAGCGGTATTACAGGCGACCACCAGTGCCTTAATTTTCTGCTGCATCAGCCTGTCTGCCGCCTGCAGTGTCAGTGCCAACACCTCCTCCTTGGAACGAACACCGTAGGGTGCATGCGCAGAATCCCCGAAATATATATAATTCTCTTCCGGCATAACGTCAATGGCACACCTTAATACCGAAAGTCCACCGACACCGGAATCAAAAAACCCAATAGGAGCATCTCTCATAAACCAGCCGTCCAATTTTTATTTTTTACAACCCCATACCTTCATCAATACAAATCAAAGGAAAAAATATGTACACGTGCTTGCCCGCCCCAAAGCTTTTGCGGAATAAGGGAAATGGCAAGCACCGGCGCATCAACAACGATCTCATTCATCCTTTTTATATTATGCGTCACATTTTCGCGCCTTATGCTGCCGTCGGAGAGTTTCATTTCCAATATATACTCTTTTACCAGCGTATCCGGTACATGCATTTTAGGTGAATCCGGCATAATATTCGCCCGCATACTGTGATAAGTTTCAGCCTCATCTCCCGGAAGCGTTCTGCGATTCAGATCGCTGGCAAAAACGATATGCGCGCATTCCACATAAGTCGGTTCTGCAAAGGTATAGGTGATTGCCTGGCCGAGCTCTGCAAATACGCCATTCTCCTGTGAACCATACACGCTATGGTTCCGATCCAATCCGTTGCGCAGATTTTCAGCATTTTCACATCCGGAAATCGTCCCCTTTTGTGTTACAGCACCCGCTTTACGTACCAGATATGGAATAAAACAATCCGCCCGCATCAGCCGCTGCTGCAGCTCCTCCAAATAAAAATCATAAACGCCCTGCGGCGTAGTATTATATTCTGTTGCAATGGCTGCAGCCTCTCCGACGGCCTGCCCCAGGACAGCGCAGGTCATCATTACACGGGAAGAACTCATTGCCGCATGCGTCATACTGATATTTCTGCCGGCGAAGAACAAGTTTGCTACATTTGCTGAATATAAAACACGATACGGAATACCGTAAATATTTTTCATTTCTCCCCAAACATTCGGAGCGCCCAAATGATAAAATCCGCGCGGGTCGTGATCATCCAGCGGCCAACCGCCGTAAGCAATTACATCGTCAAAATGTCCGCCGGAGAGAACATCTTGCTGATTCATGATATAAGGACCGACCATACGTCTGGATTCCCTTTTGCCGGGCAAAAACCCAACAAAATCAAGCTGCCATTTTTCAGCGCCGGCAAAGCGGCCGCTGTTTTTAAAATAATCCCAATATCCAAAGGCAAGGGACACCAATTCATCCCGTATTTCTTCGGTATCGGCAATAGAATCCCTGTCGCCTCCAAGCTCTAAATACCAAAAATTCTCGCTTGTGCTTTCCATATGCGGCATGCGCCGGGCAATATCTTCATCCGTTAATTTTTTTGCCCAGGCCGGTGCAATAAATTCAATATCCTGCTCCGTCTTTCTGGCCTGTATCAAACAACTCAACCCCATTGTCTGCTTATCCGCTGTTTTTATAGACGTCTTTTCTGCAAATTCCTCACAGGCCTCGCGCCCTATACGATAGTCGGCGTGCGTAAGAGGAGCAAGAACGCTATCGCCTGAGCAATCAGCAAAATATTTTGCACTTACATGATGCCAGGTCTGCGGCGTCATCTGCCAGCCAATTACAGCTTTAATTTTATCTGCCTCCATTTCCGCATCGCAAGCGGAAGTATTGAGCAAAAGAGTAATGTTTTGCTCTTTTTTTACCACACCGAATAGAATACTGTCCCATACCGAATAGATTTTATACGGGTTTCTGTAAAGTGATTCCAGATTGATTTCCTCCACAATCCCCGTCTCCCGATTATTCTCCCCCTGTGCACCGCAAATCCACATACGAATCTCGCTTGAAGCGTTTCCGCCCAACACCGGCCGTTCCTGCATCAAAACAACGGACTTTCCCGCCCTGGCTGCAGCAATTGCCGCACACATTCCGGCCAATCCCCCGCCAACTACACAAAAATCCACTTCATGTGATATAGTTTTTAACATTTATTCCACGTCCTTTCCCTTGCAGACATCCACCCATCCCAAACATTGAGTGATCTCCTCCAATTCCTGCGGAGTAAATCTTCCGCAGTTATTCGGCGCGCCGCAGGCAGGATAAACAAAATCAAATTCCTTTAATGATTCATCCAGATAAACCACAGCTTTTTCCCCTGCGGCGAATGGGCAAACGCCGCCCACCGGATGACCGGTAAGCAGCAAAACATCCTGTGCCTGCAGCATTTTTGCTTTTACGCCAAAAGTTTCCTTAAATTTTTTATTATCTATTTTTGTATTTCCTGCAGCAACAATAAGAAGACATCCTTCATTCAAATAAAACGCAAGTGTTTTTGCGATCTCGCCCGGCGTACATCCGATAGCTGCCGCAGCGAGCTCCACGGTTGCACTGGAAACAGAAAATTCCATAAAGCGATCCTGCATTCCGTATTTTTTTAAATGAGCCTTTACCGCATCTACTGACATCCCGAATTCCTCAAATTTCCTATATTTTTATAAATTATAGCATAGATAATTTTTAATGTCCACAAATTTAACAAAATTATTGTTGCACTGGAAAATAGAATTTGCTATAATCTTTCTGTGTTATGAATTTGTAACGGTAAGGGAGATTTTTTTATGAATAAAACCGATTTTCAACACCATGTAATGACCCCGCAAACTAGAGAATGCTATCCCAAACAGATAAAAAATGTTTGGGGAAATGTATCAGATGCAGAGAATTTATTATCTGCCAATAAAGGGACAACCATTCTTCGCTACGATGGTGATACCGCCCCCAAAATTATTTTAGACCTTGGCGAAGCATCTACCGGCGGCTATCCTGTTTTTAAAGTAAAATCCTTTGGGGGAACACCTGTACTGCGTCTGGCGTATTCCGATTGGTATGACTATATCATAGATGCACAATACGGTGAAATCGGCGACTTCCGCCGCGGCTGCTGTAAATACTTAGGCGTAGAATTGCCTGTACTTCCCGGGGACCCCAACCGTTTTAATCTTTTTACCATCAGTCATAACGGTCTTTATCTCTCTCCTCTGATCCAGGGACAGCAGCGTTGGCTGATGCTCAAATTGGATACGCCCGGAACCTTTGTGGAATTAGAATATGTATATATTCATTATACTTCGAATATGTCTGAACATGACGGATTTTTTGAATGTTCTGATAAGGACCTAACCAAACTGTGGTACGCCTCTACCTGGACCTGTCAAATTGCCACTCTGGAAAACTCCCAATCCTGGGACACGCTCTGCGGCACTCTGCTGCTGCGCGCACTGACGAAGGGCAATGATGCCGGTATTTATAAAGACGGTACCTCGCTGACAGACTATACCGTCACTTTTGAAGGGGCGATCGCCTATAACCCTCATATGGATTCCGGCATCGGTCTGCTGCTGCGTGCCAAAGATATCACCAGCGGTTACGCGGTATTTTTCAATTTAGACGGTACCGTTCAGGCATATAAAAGAAAAGACAGCGTCTATACCCTCCTGGCACAGGCTGCCGTTGATTTCAAAGTATTAGACAACGCCTTTTATGCCATCGAGGCCACTGCACAGGGCAGTAATTTTACAATAAAAATCCAAGGGCAAACAGTTTTGACCTTTTCCGATGCCGAATACCCCGCAGGTTCTTTCGGTTTTTGCCAAACGACTGAAAAATGGGCGTTGGCAAAAAATTTAAAGGTAACAAACAACAACACCTTGCTTTGGGAAGACGATTTCTGCCACGGTCTGGATTCTTATGAATTCACCCGCTCCGCGCCCTTCGTCTCTGATGGTGCCAAACGGGACCGTCTGCCCTGGATCGGTGATTTGGACTGGGCCGGCAGAAACATTTATTATGCCTTCAAGGATTTTACAGCTATGCCGGAAGCGATGCGAATGTTTGCCTTTCACCAAACACCGGAAGGATATATCTGGGGTACCTGTTATCCGGAAAATACAAAAAAACCTGCTATTGGAGAGTATGGTTATTACGAATCTGATATCTTTTCCGCCTGGATCATTCCTACGCTTGCAGACTATCTGCTTTTTACGGGCGATACAGCTTTTGCTGAAGAAATTTATCCTAACATTAAAGCCGATGCAGATTATTTATGGCGTTTTGTGGAAGCCGACGGTCTTTTTAATCAGCGCTACGCAACCAGTAAAGGCTTATGGGATCATGTGTTAAACGATATCGGAAAGTTCACGTATAACAATCTGATCGTTTCCGAAGGTTTTGCCGAAGCTGCCTTTATTGCCGAAAAATTAGGCAAACAAGACGACGCTGCTGAATTTATCCGCCGCAAAACTATTATGCGCCAGGCAATCAAAAAAGCATTCTGGAATGAAGAAAAGGGCTGGCTTACCAAGAGCCTTACCGATCGGGATATGTGTGAAATGGCAAATTCTCTCGCACTTTCCATTGCCTTCTTTGAACATAAGGCCGACGCAAAAAGAGCGCTTGATGCTCTGCTGGCCCGTACGCCCGGTCACGGAAAGATTACCGCGCTTATGATCCGCGGTGCATATATGTATGATTTTGATGAAGAAGCCATCCGTACATTGATTCAGCCCGGTTATCAATACGTTGAAGACCAGGGAGAGTTCATCGTATACGATGCTCTGGAAAATCCTAATTTTGATTTTGCCTCTCACCATATGCACCCAGCCAATTGGCTGAAAGCGTTAAACGATTGGCGAGGGCCGCACACTACCTGGGAATGTATGACCTATCCTCCCCAGAAAAACAGTTACGGCGGCGCTTGGGGAGACCGTTCCCATCCGGATACCGCTGTAGCCCATATCCTTTCTGGATATGTTCTGGGAATTCTTCCGGAAGAAATTGGCTTTCAATCCTTTACAGTAAAGCCGCACACCAGCAGGCTTTCCTATGCCAAAGGCATTGTTCCTACCCCATATGGCGATATCGAATTCCAATGGGAAAAGAATAACGACAGCATGACCGTTGATTTAACCTTCAGCGGCGATAATGTCCTTACAGGCATTTGGCTGAATAAGAACGATGCCCGTGATTTTACAGTGACCTGCAACAAAAAACGACTTTTTGCTTGCAAGGAAGCCAACGGATATATTCTTTTCAAATAAATGTCAAATAGGTATTGTACTTTTGAAAAAATTGTGTTAAAATATAAAAGAAGAAACAAATACTCCCCGCCGGATGAACCGTCGGAATTTTGAATAGAAGAGGTGTTTTGTCAATGCGTAAAGTAACTGTAAACCTAAGTGAATCTCAGCAAATCAAAAGTTTTGTAAATATCGTAAATAAATATGCCTTCGATATGGATTTGCGTTCCGGCCGTTATGTCGTTGATGCAAAAAGTATCCTTGGTATTTTCAGTCTGGATCTTTCAAAACCTGTAGAGCTTGAAATTTTCTCCGAAGATGAGGAAACTATCAGCAAGTTTATGGAAGACATCAAACCCTATTTAGTATAACAATAGAACAACGAATACAAGCTATACTTTTATACGGGGTAGGAAAACGCCCCGCTTCTTAAAGCGGTGTTTTCCTTTGTGCTGAAAAATCTTATAGCAAAACAAAGAAGGCACGGCAGTGTCTTCTTATTTTTCAGGAGGTCATATGACATTCACAGAACTCGCGCTGACGGTACTATACCTGCTTCAGCATTCAGGCGTCCCACTGAACATAGAACAAATAAGCGACGCTTTAGAAAGCGCCGGTACCTATACCTATATGGATGCAGCTATTGCCGTAAACAATTTAGAGGAACAAGGCTTGCTTTTTAAACAGTCTTCTCCTACGGGTTCGCTTTACAGCATAACAGTGCAGGGAAGACTGAATCTCTCCCGTCTTACCAACGAAATCCGGGGTTCGGCCCGCCGTGCCATTACGGACTATTGTGAAAAAAACCTGAAAAAATTCAGCTTGGAAACCAGCACTTCCTCCTATCTCTCTTTTGACGGCCAGCAATACCAGGTAATTCTTGAAGCTTTTGACAAAGGTGCGCTTTTAGGTCAATTTGTCCTGAACGTTTCTGATGGCGACGAAGCAAGGCTGATTTGCAGCAATTGGAAAAAATATGCGGACGAAGCAATCGCAGCTCTGTATTCCTCCCTTATAAAGGATACGAAAGATTGTTAATCGGATCAAATTTCCGCACCATGTCATCACAATAAAGTAAATCGTCAGAATATCTGCACAGGAGTTTTCCTGTGCTTTTTTTTATGGAAAGAAACTTTAAATTATCATCCAAAACATAATTGAGCTCACATCCGCAAAATACGAGTTTATTCTTCCATAAAAACAATTCACCGATCTGTCTCGGCATACTAATTTTTTTGATCAGCTCCAGCTGATCGTTAAATAGTTCAACGCAGCTGTAAAACTCATTATTTAATAAAACAAAAATATTTTTATAAAAAAGGACTGTCTGCGGCATTTCATCTAAAAAAACATCTTTAACGATTTCCATGTTTTTTATCTGAAAAAGCTTATTATCATGATAGGAGACCGTATAAAGTGCCTCTCCGGCCAAAGTAAAATCACCTACATGCTCTCCTGTACGTACGCTTTGCAACAATGTTCCGTTTAAAGCATATTGATAAACAGCGCCGGTATCCGGACTGGAAGTATAAATAAAATAGCGATCCACATAAATTCGATTACAGTTTCTTTCAACATTATAGGTTTGAAACAAAAAACGAAAGTTTTCGTCATAACAGCGGATATCATTTTCACATAAAAAATAAAATTTATTTTCGGTATAAAAAATCGATTTGCACCGCTCAATCGGTAATAAAAAAGTTTTTCCGTTTAAAAAGACAAAAACCTCATACGCACCCTTCTTTGCATACCACACATTACCACCTCAAGGCAGTATATGAAAATCAAAGTTTTTTTGCTAAAGATTTTTGCTCATATCTTATTTACGCTTCCCTCTCCAAAGCAGAATGCTGTACTAAAAAACAAAGACATATACCTCCAGGTATATGTCTTTGTATGCATATTCTTATTTTTCCTCTTTTTGAACAATGATCTGCTTACCGTCATAATAACCGCAAGCTTTACACATCCTATGTGCCAGCTTCTGTGCCTTGCACTGCGGGCACTCAACAATGCCCGGTAAAGAAAGCTTCCAGTTTGCTCTTCGGCTGTCTCTTCTCGCCCTTGAAACCTTACGCTTTGGTACTGCCATGGGGAAACACCTCCTTAGTCCACTAATCCACGTAATACGGCAAAGGGATTCTCCTCTTCCTCCGTTTCACATGAACAAGATGAAAAATTTTTATCAATACCGCAGTGAGGACATAACCCTTTACAATCTTCCCTGCACAAGCGCTCTATAGGAAGACCTGCAATAACGGTGTCCATCAGCAGCGGTTGAAAATCGATCGTATCATTTGGTAAAATAGTAAATTGCTCTTCTTCTGCATGGTGGGAATAGCTCTCCGAAAAATCAAAAAGCAGATCTTTTGAAAACTCCCTTAAACAACGGTCGCATTCAAAAACACAGGAAACCGATACAGTACCCGTAAATCGAACCGCATCACCTTCAGCTATATAATAGCCCGTAACCTTTGCCGGCACCGGAAAACGAATTTTGCCCATATATTCCATAGGTGCAAGCGAAGCTTCCACATCCAATTCAAATCGTTCGCCCTGATTTTTGAGAGCCTCTTTTACCGAAATTATCATACACATTCCAAATACTAAAATATTATATCGATATACCAACGCTTTGTCAATCACAAT
>URTC01000027.1 GCA_900550765.1 uncultured Clostridia bacterium
TCAAAATTGTTCGGCTGTCTTCTCCGCTATGTAGATTATTACGGTACCTATCAGGGGTATACCGCCATTCGTATTCATAATACGCAATGGCACGGTACTGATAAAGAAGAAATCGCCGGCTGCACGTTCTATTACGGTAGCTACAGTGACACAATTAACTGCCGCGTTCTGCTTTGGAAGGATAATACTTTCTATCATCTGCAATATGCTTTCGACCAGGGGCTGATTACCGCGGAAGATGTTAAGACGATTGCTTATTATAACAATCTCCGCCATTTTGAGCCGGTTGTTTCTGCACCGCCCGTGTCGGAAATTTCCGCTGATTTGCCGGAAAACTTTGTTCCGCAGCCTATGGAACCGGCGGAACTGAGTGAAGAAAACTGGGTGCAATTAGAAAATACCTATCAATATGTAGTTGACGGAGAATTGGTGAAAGGCTCCCCTACTTATTACCGTTATGTGCTTCTATATTACGGTACTTACCACGATTATATAGCGGTTTATATAATAGACATTGTTGAACCGTGGGGCTACTGGCTTTGGAATGAAATTTATCTTTGGAAGGACGATGTATTTTATCATTTACAGGACGCTTTGAACTTGGGCTTAATAACCGAGGAGGATGCTAAAAGTATCATTTATTATGATAATAACAGCGATCATTTATTGAATCGTTAAATAAAATACGAAAGGCGGTAACGCATATGACACAACGAAACGGGATCAAAAATTCCCTGAAACCGGCGGCAGTCGCGCTGCTTTGTTTGGCTTTGCCGCTGCCAACCCTAACGCCCCATGCGAAATTCAATCAGAAATTTGACAACAACCGTATTTTAGTCGTCTTAGATAAAAGAATCAGCAAAGCCAATAAAAAACTGAATAAGAACTTTTTCAGTTTTTTAAAAGACGATGAAAGTACGAATTTTAATAAATTTTTCCCTTTTAGGGCTGCGTTATTGCTTGTAATATTATATATAAAAAATTTATTTATTCTGCTAATATTTTACACCAAAATCATACTTTAATATTATTTCCTTAATAAAGGAGTTTTTCATATGAAAAAATTATTCGTATCCTTATGTATAATCTTTCTCCTTTTTACCGGCTGTATGGAACAGCCGGCCAACCTGGAACAAACCGCCGTTCCTACCGCATCCCCTACACCGGTGCCCACCGAGTTTGTTCCCGCCCCATTAGAGCCGGCCGAGCTGACGGAGGAGCAGTGGGAGCAAATGAAACAAACAACAACGTGCATGACCGCGGACGGCGCAGTGGATTTGAGTACTCATCAATCGGCTGCCTATGACATCCGTAAGAACGATTATTCCACCCCAAATTCTTTCCGCTATGTAGATTATTACGGTACTTATCAGGGCTACACTGCTATTCGCATTCACAATACAAGATTCAACGGCAATGATAAAGAGGAAGTGGCCGGTTGTACGTTCTACTACAGCGGTTATAGTGATATTCTTTTCTGCCGTGTTGTGCTTTGGAAGGACGATATTTTCTATCATCTGCAATACGCTTACGACCAAGGTTTGCTTACCGCTGAGGAAATTAAGACGATTGCTTACTACAATAATCTTCGTCATTTCGAGCCGACCGTTTCTGCTTCCCCTGTGCCGGACGGCCCTACCGCCATGCCCGCGGACTTTGTTCCCGCCCCTATTGAACCGGCTGAATTAAGCGAAGATGTTTGGGTAGAATTAGAAAATACCTATCAATATGTATTTGATGGCGAATTAACAAAAGGGGCTCCTTTTAATGATCGTATTGCAATTTTATACTACGGTACGTATCAAAATTACATTGCTGTTCATATATACGATATTTCTGTGTGGGGCTATTGGCTTTGGGATGAAATTTATCTTTGGAAAGATGATGTATTTTATCGCTTTCAGGACGCTTTAAACTTGGGCTTAATATCCGATGAAGACGCTAAAAATATCATTTATTATCACAATATTTACTACTATAAAAAATATTAACGGTAAAACGAAAAGCCGTTAATATACAATACGTACACAAAGGAGTTTTATCTATGAAGAAATTATTTGTATCCTTATGCGCACTCTTTCTGCTTTTTACCGGCTGCGCAGAAACGCCATCCAATGGCGACCAAGCACATATTCAGGAACAAGTTGTTCAGCCTACTTCCCACCTGACACCCGCGCCGACCGACTTTATTCCCGTCCCTATCGAGCCGGCCGAGTTTACGGAAGAACAGTGGAAACAAATGCAGCAAACAAAAACGTGCATGACCGCGGACGGCGCGGTAGAATTAGGTACCTCAATACACAGCTATCCTCTCCGCTATGTAGATTACTACGGTACCTATCAGGGGTATACCGCCATTCGTATCTACAGTATGAAAATCCCCGGTAAGGACAAAGAAGAAGTGGCCGGCTGCACGTTCTACTACAGCGGCTACAGTGATAACCTCTTCTGCCGCGTCGTGCTTTGGAAGGACGATACTTTTTATCATCTGCAATATGCCTACGACCGGGGTTTGATTACCACAGAGGATATTCAATCCATTGCCTACTATAACAACCTCCGTCATTTTGAACCGACCGTTTCCGCTTCCCCTGCGCCGGATGGTCCTACTCCCGTTCCTACGGAATTTATTCCTGCACCAATCGATCCAGCCGAATTAAGCGAAGACGTTTGGGCACGGATACGAAATTCCTATCAATATGTAGTTGACGGAGAACTTTGGAAATTCACTTCTCTTCAAAATCATACGGAGCCCTATGATTTTCATTACTATGGTACCTATCAAGGTTATCTTGCAATTTTTATAAGAACCACCAGTCCTTATCCTATGAAACAGTCAGACGAAGAAATTGATGGTATTCTTATTCATCATTTCGGCAATGCCGATTGGCTCCACGGAAGAATCTATCTTTGGCAGGAGGATGTATTTTATCAACTCAAGGATGCCTATAATATGGGGCTAATATCTCGGGATGATCTTAAGACGATTGCCTACTATCATAATAATTATAAATATTAATGTCAAAAACTTAATTATAAAAATTTTAATTGATTTTTTAATATTTTCACCAAAATCGTACTTTAATATTGTTCCCCTAATAAAGGAGTTCTTCATATGAAAAAATTATTCACATCCTTATGTATAATCTTTCTCCTTTTTACCGGCTGTATGGAACAGCCGGCCAACCTGGAACAAACCGCCGTTCCTACCGCATCCCCTACACCGGTGCCCACCGAGTTTGTTCCCGCCCCATTAGAGCCGGCCGAGCTGACGGAGGAGCAGTGGGAGCAAATGAAACAAACAACAACGTGCATGACCGCGGACGGCGCAGTGGATTTGAGTACTCATCAATCGGCTGCCTATGACATCCGTAAGAACGATTATTCCACCCCAAATTCTTTCCGCTATGTAGATTATTACGGTACTTATCAGGGCTACACTGCTATTCGCATTCACAATACAAGATTCAACGGCAATGATAAAGAGGAAGTGGCCGGTTGTACGTTCTACTACAGCGGTTATAGTGATATTCTTTTCTGCCGTGTTGTGCTTTGGAAGGACGATATTTTCTATCATCTGCAATACGCTTACGACCAAGGTTTGCTTACCGCTGAGGAAATTAAGACGATTGCTTACTACAATAATCTTCGTCATTTCGAGCCGACCGTTTCTGCTTCCCCTGTGCCGGACGGCCCTACCGCCATGCCCGCGGACTTTGTTCCCGCCCCTATTGAACCGGCTGAATTAAGCGAAGATGTTTGGGTAGAATTAGAAAATACCTATCAATATGTATTTGATGGCGAATTAACAAAAGGGGCTCCTTTTAATGATCGTATTGCAATTTTATACTACGGTACGTATCAAAATTACATTGCTGTTCATATATACGATATTTCTGTGTGGGGCTATTGGCTTTGGGATGAAATTTATCTTTGGAAAGATGATGTATTTTATCGCTTTCAGGACGCTTTAAACTTGGGCTTAATATCCGATGAAGACGCTAAAAATATCATTTATTATCACAATATTTACTACTATAAAAAATATTAACGGTAAAACGAAAAGCCGTTAATATACAATACGTACACAAAGGAGTTTTATCTATGAAGAAATTATTTGTATCCTTATGCGCACTCTTTCTGCTTTTTACCGGCTGCGCAGAAACGCCATCCAATGGCGACCAAGCACATATTCAGGAACAAGTTGTTCAGCCTACTTCCCACCTGACACCCGCGCCGACCGACTTTATTCCCGTCCCTATCGAGCCGGCCGAGTTTACGGAAGAACAGTGGAAACAAATGCAGCAAACAAAAACGTGCATGACCGCGGACGGCGCGGTAGAATTAGGTACCTCAATACACAGCTATCCTCTCCGCTATGTAGATTACTACGGTACCTATCAGGGGTATACCGCAATTCGTATCCATAACACGCAATATCCCGCCGGTACTACTAAAGAAGAAGTGGCCGGCTGTACGTTCTACTACAGCGGCTACAGTGATAAACTCTTCTGCCGTGTGCTGCTTTGGAAGAATGATACTTTTTATCAGTTGCAATATGCTTACGACCAGGGCCTGCTCACCGAGGAAGACATCAAAACGATTGCGTACTACAATAATCTCCGCCATTTTGAGCCCACCGTTTCAGCTGAAATTATACCTGTACCCAACGGTCCTACCTCTATGCCCGAAGACTTTGTTCCCGCACCAATCGAGCCGGCTGAATTAAGCGAAGACGTTTGGGCACGAATACAAAATTCCTATCAATATGTAGTTGACGAAAATTTGTTTAAAGGCCCTTCACTTGAATACCATATACCGCTCCGTGATTTATTTTACTATGGTACCTATCAGGACTATCTTGCAATTTATATAGAAGACCTATCCCCCTATGATTGGGGCGATTGGATTGGAAATAAAATCTATCTTTGGAAAGACGATGTATTTTATCGTTTTCAAGACGCTTTAAATTTAGGCTTAATATCCGCTGAAGACGCTAAAAATATCATTTATTATCACAATATTTACTACTATAAAAATTATAAAGATTAACGGTTAAAACGAAAAACTGTTAACAAAAAATACAAAAGGTGGTAACGCATATGAAACAACGAAACTGGATCAAAAATTCCCTGAAACCGGCGGCAGTCGCCCTGCTTTGTTTAGCCCTGCTGCTGCCAACCCTCACGACCCATGCGGAAGAGGATTCCTATGAACCAAAAGTATACAGCAACGCAGCGGTGGAACAAGAATTTGACGACAGCCGTATTTTGGTCGTTTTAGACAAGCGAATCAGCAAGGTCAATAAAAAGCTGAGCAAGAACTTCTTCGGCTTTTTAAAGGACGCCAAAATCACAGATCTAACGCAAATTGAAGGCAATATAACGGATAAAAACATAGATGAAGAAAATTTCCGTCAAATTCTTAAAATTGAATTGCCTGAAAACAGCAAGCAAAACGTGCTGAAAGTCATTAAACAATTAGAAAAAATCCCCGGCGTTAAATACGCAGGGCCTGATTATGTGCTGGAGGAGCCTGTCGCTGATGCATCTTCCGCCGCCAATGCGTCCGTTATGCGTTCTTCTACGCTAGATTCGGATATTTCGGTAGACGGCACCTGGGCCCTGCGGAAAATTAACGCTTATAAGGCTTGGGAAATTACAGAAGGAAGCAGTTCTGTTAAAGTCGGCGTTGTTGACAGCGGAATTGCCGCGCATCCGGAATTAATCTCAAATATAACCGTAGGATGGGATTTCTATCATGATAATAATATTACAACCGATGATCCTGGGCACGGTACAACCACAGCAAGCGTGATCGGCGCAATTGGAAACAACGATTTTGGAAGTACAGGTTTGAATCAAAATGTTACCTTAGTACCATTGCAAATTGATGTTCCATATGGAGAAGGTCCCGTCTATACTGTTAACATTAGCTATATTATCCAAGCTATCGCTTACGCAATCAATGATGATATTCCAATTCTAACATTTAGTCTAAGCGGAAGTGATTGTAGCGAAGCATTAAAACAAGCTATTCAAAATTATCCCGGTTTATTTGTTTGTGCTGCCGGAGGTCACAGCAATCACACCTATAACCTTGATGTTGAATATCGATATCCTGCTTGTTACAATTTACCTAATATGATTACTGTGGGTGCATCTCTTGAAGATGATAGTTTTGCTTCTGCCTTTTCTAACTATGGAAAAAATTTCGTCCATATATTTGCTCCCGGTGATAATATTGTGTGCCCTTTCCCGGCAAACATATGCGATCTTGGTAACTGTACTGCGCTAACCCCGCATATTACCCGCGGCTATCACCTTGTAGGCGGTACCTCTATCGCCGCGCCGTTTGTTACCGGCGTTGCCGCGCTGATGCTCAGCATAAATCCTACGCTTACGACCAGCCAGCTGTAATCTATTATACTGGAATCAGGCGATACGGTTGCCGGTTTAAGCGACTATTGCTCTACCGGCAAACGACTAAACGCCTATAACGCGGTAAAAGCGGCGGCCGTGTATTTTGAAGATTTTTCGCTGCGAAGCAGCCTGGATGATTGGAAAGTTTTCGGCGGCGGCAGGTTAGGCTTATCGAATGACATTCCTCACGCGACGGATCATTCCCTAATGATGACCGAGCACAGCGAATCCTGGTATTCCCCATCCTACAACATCTATCCCCTGCTGAAAGAGTACGGCCCCGGCCGTTACCGCATCAGCCTGGATGTTCAGGTAAATAAAACCGCAACACCGGACCCCGGCCATGTACGGCTTATTATCCGCGGAACCCGTGCCAACTCCTTTATCCCCGACCAAACCGGCTCCGGCCTATATTACTGCCCGGTCAGCTATCATGTTCCTTTAGTCGCTGGGCAATGGATACGCCTTTCCGGCGTGATTGACGTACAGGCGTCCGATATCGCGGCAGACACCGGCTCCTTCCGTTTAATGCTGGACAGCATCCGCAACTTGACCGACGAGGACCCGGATTCCCAAACCGTTCTCATTGACAACGTGCTGATTGAAAAAAGATCCTGATTCCAACCAAACGGCAAAGATAATCTCTTTGCCGTTTTTCTTTTTTTATCTTTATATCATTTTACTTATTCTATTTATAAATTTATAGTATTTTACTTATATTAAAAAAAAGCATATAATAGAAAAAGATTGGAAGCAGGAGAGGTTTTATGCAAAAAAATTTTTCCTTTTATAAAAAACTGTTTTTTACCACACTACAGCTCAGCGCCTTCACGTTCGGCGGCGGCTTTGTAATCGTTTCGCTGATGCGCAAAAAATTTGTGGAGGAACTACACTGGATTACCGAACAGGAAATGCTGGATTTTACGGCAATTGCCCAATCCGCCCCGGGGGCTATCGCCGTCAACGCTTCCCTGCTTCTGGGATATCATCTGGCCGGATTTTTAGGCGCCCTAACCACGATTATCGCCACCATTCTGCCGCCGCTGATCATCCTTTCCCTTCTATCTTTTGGCTATACCGCCTTTCAAGAAAACCATCTGGTACAAAGCGCGCTTTTAGGCATGCAGGCGGGCGTTGCTGCAGTCATCGTAGATATCGTTTTTTCTATGGCTGGTACGTTCATCAAAAGCAAAAAAATTCTTTCTTTGCTGCTGATGGGCGGTGCTTTCATCGCCGTGGCCTTTTTCAAAGTAAATGTAATTCTTATATTGGCAATCGGCGCATTAGCCGGTCTGCTGCTAAAAAAGGAGAATTCCGCGAAATGATCTATCTGCAGTTATTCTGGGCCTTTTTCCAAATCGGCCTCTTTAGTGTGGGCGGCGGTTACGCAGCAATGCCAATGATCCAAAGCCAAGTAGTCAATGGGTTCGGTTGGCTGACAATGGCGGAATTTGCGGACGTAGTAACCATTGCCGAAATGACGCCCGGCCCTATTACTCTAAATGCCGCTACCTTTGTCGGCACACAGATGGCCGGAATCCCCGGAGCAATCGCGGCTACATTCGGCTGTATCGTCCCCTCCTGCATTATCGTTACCACGTTAGCCGTTTTATACAAAAAATTCAGCCACACAAACGTTGTACAGCGGCTTCTCTCCGGTATGCGGCCGGTTGTAGCGGGCCTGATTGCCTCCGCAGCGCTTACCCTTGTTTGGGTGGCCTTTTGGGGCGGAACATTCTCTCCTGAAATTTCTGACCTTAACCTTTTTTCCGTTGCGGTCTTTACTGTGGGCCTTTTCCTGTTAAGAAAAGTAAAACCCAGCCCCATCTATATTCTGCTGGGGTCGGGTCTACTGGGTCTTATCTATTATGGCTTTTTAGGGTTCTAATATCTTTTTATCGCAAATTTTGCGCCAAAGCAGCCATCCTTTCAAATGAATAATCAAAAAATTCCTGATACGCCTTACAAAAGCGGTTTACGCCGGCCGGTCCACCGATTCGGTGCCGGCGGCAGCCGTTCCGACAAAGCGCCGCATACCGGCAGCGGCGGCACTCCTCCGGCAGCGGCACGGCAGCCTCCACAAAGCCGCTCGCATTTCCCCTCTGCTCTATTTCCTCAAAACGATCCGTACAAAGATTGCCCAAACGGTATTCATCCAACACATAAAAATCGCAGGGGTAAACGCTGCCGTCTGCTTCGATAACGTTCTGCAGCGCGCAAACACCGCTGAACCCGCAGCATTCCGGCGGATAGCCCCGCAGCATGCCGATATAATTATCAAACTGCCGGATGGATATATAATTGCCCGCCATAAGATCTCTATACCAGCAGTCAAACAGCCGCTTCATAAAATCTGCATAGCGTTCGGGCGTTAGGGCAAAGCTCTCCGCGGGATTCTGCAGCGGATCTAAGCAGGGAATAAATTGCAGATAGCGGAAATTCTGTTTTTTATACGCTTCATAAATTTTTGCAATATGGCGCGCCGTCGCCGCATAGACCACGGTAAGGATATTAAATTCCACCTTATATGTTTCCATCCGGCGGGCCGCCTGCATGACCCGGTTAAAGCTTCCGCTGCCATCTGGGTACACGCGGCAAAAATCATGCGTTTCCTTAATGCCGTCTACCGAAAGTCCTACCAAAAACTTTTCCTTTGCCAAAAAAGCACACCAGTCCTCGTCCAAAAGCACGCCGTTGGTTTGAATGGTATTATAAACTTTCAGGTTTTTATCCTTGTATTTTTTCTGCAGGGCGACGGCCGCACGAAAAAAATCCAAGCCCGCCAGCGTAGGTTCGCCGCCCTGAAAAGCAAACGTACACGCCCCGGACGCATAATGCAGCGCCTTTTCTATAATCCTTTCCAGCACCTCTATCTGCATGATGCCATAGCTTTCCTTTTGGCGAACGCCGGCTTCATCATGATAAAAGCAATAACGGCAGCGCAGATTGCACAACCCTGAAGCAGGCTTTAACAACAAATACAACGGCGGCATACGTTCTCCTTTTTGTTATAAATCAATATGATATCCCTCCGGCATAGCGGCGAGTTCCTTTTCATACAGGTACACATGATCCTGCCGGTAATCCTGATAGGGCTTTTGCCGGCAGTTTTCAATTTCCTTTGCAACATCGGCCCGCACGGAAGGCCCACAGTCGCATCTGCGGTACTCCTCCAGCTTTTTCTGCAAAAAACATATCCGTTCATCCCCTGTTCGGTAAGCGTTATGGGCTTCGGGAAATGCGTTAAACTACCAAAACAAGCGGTCTGCTTCCGAATAGATCAGCTTATCTTCGCCGGAGGAAACCATATACAACCCGGTATCACCGCTGCTGAACTGCGAATAGACAACTTCGTGCCGTTGCTCCAGCAGATTCACGCCGTCAAAATCCTCTTTTTTATAAGGAATTTGCGCCAAAGAAAGCAAGGTAGGCGCTATATCCACCAAAGAAGCCGGATCCCGGCGCACACAGCGCCCTTCTCCGCTCTTTATCAAAAGCGGAACATTGCAGGCGGCATCCAGCATCGTCCGCTTCCCCAAACAGTTATAATCACCCAGCAATTCGCCGTGGTCGGAAGAAAAGAGAATTACCGTATCCTCATACATTCCCCTTTCCTTCAGCTGGGCAATAATCCGGCCGATCTGATAGTCCACAAACGAAACGCAGGCATAATAAAAGCCCTTGATAACTTGCAGCAGATGTTCGTCAATTCCCACACTCAGCCCTTTATAACGGTTTTGCAGAAGGTTATGATAGCTTATAAGTCCCTGGCTTTCCTCCGGCACAAACGGCTTCGGCAAATCACGGCGGTAGAGCTTATTCCAGGGAATCGGCGGTGCAAACGGCGGATGCGGATGAATAAAGGACGCCATCAGAAAAAACGGCTGCTCCTGCGGCTGCTTTTTTAAAAATTTCACCGCCTGATCCCCTACCCACTGGGTGGGATGGTCCTTCTGCGGGAGGCGGGATATTTGGGGAATATAATACATCTCACTGCGCTGGCCGTTATAATCGAACACTTCGTTATAGCCGTTTTGCACCAAATACTGATAATAATCATCCTGCGGTGCGGCCAATTCCTCCTGTGTTTTTCGCTGAGAAAAACCGTGAAGGCCGTACGGGTCACAGGGAAAGTGCATTTTTCCGATGCCCATGGTCGTATACCCCTGTTCCGAGAAACGCTCATACAGCGTTTTGCCCGTATAACGGAAGCCATCCGCATTGTCGTTGCAGCCGCTGCGGTTTGGGTAAACCCCCTGCATCATACACAAGCGAGCCGGCACGCATACCGGCGAAGGCGTATAACAGCGGGTAAACACTGCGGAGTCCGCCGCCAGGGAATCAAGGGCAGGGGTCTGAATAACCGAATTTCCCAGCGCACCAATCGTATCGCTTCGCTGCTGGTCGGTAAAAAGCAACAGTACGTTTTTCATTTTTTATTCCTTTCTGCGCTGCAATCTCGGTTTTTCTTCTTTTCCGC
>URTC01000028.1 GCA_900550765.1 uncultured Clostridia bacterium
CGGCGGTTTGTTCCAGGTTGGCCGGCTGTTCCATACAGCCGGTAATCAGTAAGAATATAGTGCAGAGAAGTATTAATAATTTTTTCATAAGCGTTATTCCTTTACAAGAATTTTCTTTGATTCATACTGTCATTTAAATCATACTACAACTGCTAAATATATTATATAATGTAGAAAATTTAAAAGCAATAGGGAATTATGAACAGAAAAAAAACAATGAGTACATAATTTAAGAATATTATACTTGCCTTTATATTATGAAAAAAATAAAATATAATAAAAATTAATAAGAAAAAAATATGGAGGATCGGATGACATTACGGCATATGAAAATTTTTTTAACGGTATGCCAAAAAGGAAGCGTTACTGCGGCTGCGCGCGAGCTGTATCTTTCGCAGCCCGCGGTCAGTTTGGCGGTAAAGGAAATGGAGGAACATTACGGTGTTCCGCTGTTTGACCGGATTTCGAAAAAATTGTATCTGACGCAAGCTGGCCGGCAGCTAATGCATTATGCAGAGCGTATCCTTTCGCTTTTTGAAACTGTGGAATCCGGGTTAGGAAAGGACGAGGATACCGGTACTTTAAGGATTGGTTCGAGCATTACAATTGGTACGCATCTGCTGCCGTCACTTGTTCAAATGTTTTCCAAACGATATTCCAGGATGAAAATTCGCGTGCTGATTCACAATTCAGATGCGATTGAAGAAAAGCTGTTAAAAAATGAAGTGGATATCGGTTTGATTGAGGGAACGGTACATTCTCCTAATTTAACATGTCACCGGTTTTGTGAGGATAGGCTGGTAGTAGTCTGCGCTCCGGAGTATCCTTTGGCTCAAAAGAGGATTGTGACACTGGAGGAATTTTTGCAGCAGAACTTTTTGCTGCGGGAGCCGGGCAGCGGAACGCGGGAATTGCTGGATCAGGCCTTGGCGGTACTGGGGTATGCAGTGGAACCTCTTTGGGAGAGTTGTAGCACGCAGGCGCTGATTCACGGCGTTAAAAAGGGACTGGGGATATCCGTTTTACCCTATTTAATGGTACAGCAGGAACTGCAGGCCGGCGTGCTTTTGTCGCTTCCGGTAGAAGCACTTTCTCTGCAGCGGTATTTTTCGGTTGTATATCATCAAAATAAATATCTTTCCGGGCCGGTCAAGGATTTTATTGCTTTGTGCTTTGCGCAGCAGATGGAAAGAAACGGAGAGCCGTGCGGTACATAAGAAAAAAGAGAGAATTGCGTCTCTCTTTTTTTAGGTTACCGTACGGAAAAACTCTCTAAAAATTCGGCAGCTTCGCGAATATCTTTGCCGGGGGCTTCTCCGCATTCCCGTTCGATGGTTAAAAACCCATTGTATCCGATATCGCGCAGGGCCTGCAGATATTTGGGCCAATTAACATTCCCTTGGCCTAGCGGAACTTCGCGGAAACCGCTTCCGTCTTCTGCGGGAAGACCGTAATAACGCGGGGCGAACACGGCCTTGCAGTTTACGGGATGTATTTGGAGGCCGTCTTTGGCATGGGTGTGTACGATGTAGTCTTTTAAGGTATATATGGCCTGAACCGGGTCGTCACCGGCGCACATTACAAGGTTAGCGGGGTCTAAGTTTACCGCTACGCCGTCGCTTCCTAAATGGTCCAAAAAGTGTTTTAATATATCGGCTGGTTCCGGCCCGGTTTCAACGGCAAAATGTCCCTGCAATTCTTAGGCAAAATCGGATAGTTCTCTGCAGACTTTGTGCATGGATTCATATTGAATGCAATTTTCTGTTTCGGGTACTACGCCGATATGGGTGGTTACAATGTTTGTTCCTAATTCCAGCGCCGCTTCCAGTACCCATTTTTCACGATCAATTAATGCACGGTTTTCCTGATAGAACATATCACAGCCAAAGTCGCCGCAGAGGGCGGAAAACAGGAGACCGTGGTCGTCGGCCATCTGTTTTAATCGTTTAATCTCTTTTTTATCTGCGTGAAATTTTAAGAAGTTGCCGGCATAAAGCTGGATTCCGTCCGCGCCGATGGCTTTTGCTTCCTGAAGCGATGGCAGGAGGTCTTTTTGAAAACTTTCAATAATAACGCCTATTTTCATTATATTCTCCTTTAAAAAGTAATTTCCCGATTTTTGTCGGAAGATTCATACAGTGCATCCAGCAATTTGGCGCTGTCAAGCACGTTATCGATATAACTTCTGGTTTTGATTTTGCCCGTAAGCGCGTCGATGAAGGCGCGGTCCTCACAGGCGTGGGAACTTGGAATTTCGTATTCGGGCGTTTCACTTTCTAAGGTCGCGCCATTCCAAAATTCAAAGTGTCCGCCGTAGGTCAGGCGTGCGCCGCCTTTATCGCCGAGGAAATCCACATACATTTCGGTTTTTCCTACGTTCTGCGCCCAGGCACCGGTAAAGGTAATGCTGGGGCCGGCCGTGCGGATATAACCGGTAACAAAATCATCCACGTCGTTGGTGCCGTTTTCAATATCAGCGGTATTTTCTGCCCACATGCCGGTATATTTATAGGCTTTCATATCCTTGGCCATTTCACTGTAGGCATTGCAGGAGGCTGTTTTTAGGGCGGGATTGCCTAAAATATAAAGGATCAGATCCAGAAAGTGAACGCCCCAGTCTATTAAGACGCCGCCACCGGATTGGGCTTTTGTCGTAAACGGTCCGCCGAGACCGGGTATACAGCGAAAATCTCGGAATGAGCAGTTGACGTTATAAATTTTGCCGAACTTTCCGGCGTCCACCCACTCTTTTATTTTTTCTACCGATTTATGATAGCGGTTGCATACGCCGATATTTAAGAGTTTGTCCTGTTTTTTGGCTTCTTCGGCCATCTGTAGTGACAGTGCGTAGTTAACGGTAATCGGTTTTTCGCAAAACACATGTTTCTTTGCCCGCAGCGCGTCCATAGTGATGGGATAATGGGTGTAATTCGGCGTTAGTACAAATACAGCCTCAACTTCGGGGTCGACAAGGGCCTCATGATAATCGGTAATGACAGTTTCGATTTTTGGAAATTTTTCTTTACTGCTGCCGGCGCGTTCTTTTATGATATCGCATCCGTATTTGATGCGCACGTCATTCATGTTCTGTAGGGCTGGCAAATGAGCCGCGTTAGCGATTCCGCCGCAGCCGATAACGGCTATTGTTTTCATATGATTTTCTCCTTTTTCATTTTTCTGCTTTTATTATAGCGAATCTGCAGGCGATCGACCATAGCGTATTTTGAGGTAAAATATATCAATTTTTTGTATTTTGAGAAATATTTTTTGTTTTGTTTGTAAAAATATGTGTTTTTATTGACAGGAGTGCTATGCAATTTTATAATAAGCAGAAGAGGAGGATAAAACAATGAGCCAGGTAAAAATACGGTATCATTTTAATAATTTGTATGCGGAGAACCCGCTGCAGTTTCAGGATATCCGATTGATACAAATCGGCCGTATTTACTGCGATTTTGATGCAGTGATTCCGGAGCACATCCATGGACAGTGGTATGAATTGACGCTGGTGCGCAATGGTGTGGGCATTGTTACTACCAACGGTGAGGCGCGGTATGTAAAAGAAGGGGAAATTTATCTTTCTTCTCCTTATGATATTCATAAAATTGAAGCCGCGATGGGAAGCCGGCTGGAATATGATTTTTTTGCTTTTTATCCGACGGATCCGGATATAGCACAGTGTTTTGAACAAATCCTATCTACGCTGTGCGGTGTGCAGGCGCGGGTTTTTCAGGATGAGAAGATCGCCTATCTGGTAGGCAATGCGATTGCAGAGTTCCCGATAAAAAAGGATGATACGCCGGAATTACTGACGCATATCTTTCACCAAATTTTGATTTATATTCGCCGGGATTTTTTTAAAGAGCAGGAAAAACGGTGGGATCATATAACGGAAAATGAGATGCTGTGCTATCAAATGATGAATTATATCGATACGCATATGATGTCGTTAAAAAAATTAGAGGACCTTGCTTCATATTTTAATTATAATTATAGTTATTTATCAGAATTGTTTCATGCAACTACCGGCAATACCTTGTTTCAATATTTTCAAAATAAGCGGATGGAGGCGGCAAAGATATTGGTACTGGAAAAGAAGAAAAAGATCGAAGAGATTGCCGAACTTTTTCATTATTCGTCGCCGTTTGCCTTTAGCAAGGCTTTTCGGAAAAAATATGGGATATCGCCTAAAATTATGCAAAAAACAGCAGAAAAACAGAAAAAAAGCAATCATCAGGGAGAAGAAATGTTGACTATATAGGAGGAATATTATAAGGGGGAAAGATACGGTAAAGACGTTTGATTTTTAATGCAGATTGGAATACGCAGGATTGGAGAGGACTTTCACCAAAAATTTTGTATACATCCAAAATCTATTTGGAATTCAGAAGCATGCTTTTAAGAGTAGAGAAATGGACATGGAAAAGTGAGATTTGCTCTCTCTTAATTTTTGGAAAACCGTAAAAGCGGTTTTTTTTTGTAAAAAATTTTTTAATGCGGACGGATTTTGTCCGGTTAAGGAGGTAAGATAGGGGCGTCCGGCAAGAAAAGCCGGAAGAAGGGAGAAAAAGAAATGGAAGAAAACCAAAAAATTCTGTTGGAAGCAGCAGAAGAAAAAATGGATGGCCGGGAGATTAAAAGTAAACGACGGCCGAACGAAAAACACTTTAAAAGAGCAGACGGAACCTATGAAGCAAGGTTGTACAGCGAACCAGTACATTATTATGATGAAACAACCGGCAGCTATGAGGAGTACCGTTCATCATTCCGCGAAGAAGATGAGGAATATGTGACGGAAAACGGAAGTTTCCGGGCGAAATTCGGCAAGGATATGTGCAGGGAAAAAGCCGTGGAAGTGAGCCGAAACGGGTATAGCGTATCCTGGCATGCTCTGCAGTGGCAGACGCATACACCGCCGGAAACAAATGCCGGACAGTTTGACGAAATCTCTGAGGGACCGGAGAACGCGGTAGTGAAATATATTGCAGGCGATAAGGAGCTGTTGTATGCGGCAGGAAAAAACTATGTACGGGAAAGCATTGTGGTAAAGCAGAAGGCACGGGAATATCGTTATGCTTTTTTATTGCAGACAAATGGGCTGATGGCAGAAAAAGAGGAAAATGCCGAGCGTATTAAGCTGTATCCGTCGGAAAAAGCTGCTGAAAAAAAAGCCGTATTTACGATTCCGGAGCCGTATATGGCCGATGCAGCCGGTGTATGCAGCAGTTGTGTGCGGTATGAGCTTTGCGCAATCGATACGGGTAAATATATTCTGCAGGTTATTGCAGATGCTTCATGGATCAATGAGGAAAAACGGGTATTTCCGGTAACGATAGATCCGGATATTTTGGTAAATGACACAGGAAGGTATTATGCTACGTGCGAGTCGGCAACGGTAAGCGAAGACGGCACCAGAATGCTGATGCACAGTAACCGGAGAGTGGGCTGGAGTACCAGCGGTGAAAATATTACATACATTCAGTTTGCACTGCCGGCAATGGATGAAAGCTATCGTTTGAAGAGTGCTACTGTCAAATTGTATCAATATGGTTTTAAAACAAACAGTAACAGAATTTATATGTCAGTCAACCGCGCGGGAGCACCGTGGCGCGCAAACAGCATCAGCTGGTGCAGCAGACCCGGTTCGGCAGAGGTAATACGCACGATTAGTACACCCTGCCGTAAGCCGGATGACGCTCTGCTGATCAATCTGGATACGGTTGTTAAGGCTTGGGACAGCGGGCAGACGCCCAATTACGGTATCTTTTTAAGGAGCACCGAGACGCGGCGGAACGCGGCAGCCAGATGTATAAGCGGCGGCAGTAGCTGCAGCGGCGGAAGCAGCTGTGGAAGCGGAGGCAACTGTGAGGAGAGTAAAAAGAACGATTATGTGGATTTTTATTCGGAAAAGAGCGCTACGGCTGCAAGAAGGCCGGAAATCAGCATTGTCTATGAATCCGTGGGGCAGTATATGGATAACCAGGAAACTATTTCGTTTGAGGTTAACCGGGCGGGAACCACGCAGGTGAATCTGTATACGGGAGGATTGCTGCATATCCATGAGGATGTAAGTGCCGAAGGGTTAAAGCTGCCGCTTTCTATCTCTCATGTATATCATACAGGTGTACCGCGGATCGGAGAGAATGAGTTTGGCGCGGGCTGGAAGCTTTCAGTAAGGCAGCGAGTACTGGAAAAAGAATATTCTACTGACGATTGGGTGCTGAAATATTTTGATGCCCAGGGGCGTACGCACTTTTTTGAAAGAAAGAGCGATGGAAGCGTCTGTGATACTTCTGGCCTGGGGCTGACTTTGACACGGTATCCTGACAACAGATATTATCTGACGGATGAAAAGGGTACCCAAATGATATTTGCCGCAGGCACGGGATATATTCAAAAAATAACTGACATTTACGGCAACAGCATGACGTTTACGTATAATACGGCCAATCAGCTTTCTATGGTAGAGGATGGATGCGGGCATCAGGCAAGAATGTATTACCAAAATGGACGGCTGAATAAAATGGAAGATTCCAAAGGTGAAGAAACAACGTATACGTATTCAGGGGATAATCTGATAAAAATAACGTATCCTAACGGAAGATACAGCTCGTTTGTTTATGATTCTTTGGGAAATCTGACAACGGTTACGGATCAGACGGGGTTGAAGTATAGATATCAGTATGATAGTAAAAACCGTATGGTACGTGCGACGCAGCAGGCATCTTATGCAGGAATTTATCAAAACTTTACTACGGAGCAGACGAGCATCAATGGTGAGATAGCGGAAATCGAATACCGGGGACAGAGTACGGCGGTAAGCGGCAGCAGTAAGGTGAAGCAAATTTATAACTTCGATAGCCAAGGGCGCGTTATGGTGCAGTATCAGGATGCCTCGGCCAACAGCTATATGGCCGAGGAACCGATAACGCCGGCATCGATATCCGGATACGAGCTGCTGAGAAATAAGCGCGGCTATTGGTATGCGGCGAAATATCAGAGTCTGCATACAGCTATCAGGGGCGGTTATTATGAGGCCGGGGAGGATTGCCCGGAATATCGGCAGAATAACCTGATTCAAAACGGAACATTTATGTACAACAATCCCGGAGATCAAACACCTTATGGCTGGAGTGTTCAAAACGGTGTGGGCGGCTGCTGTGACTATGGCGTAGCAGCAGAAAGCAAGTTCAGCAATATGCGTTCCTACAAGGCAAAAGGCAGCTGGGGCGGATTGATGAGCATTAAACAGACGGTAAGTGTGGGCAGTCCCAAGGGAAATGCACTGATTGCGTCGGCATGGATTAAGGGAGATACCAGCAGCGTTGTAGGGGGCACGGTGATGTGGCTTGCATTGCGGCTGTACTATACCGACGGCAGCTATGCGTCGCAGATAGCAAATTATGATCCCTATTATACCGGATGGCAGTATACAGCGGCGGCGCTGACCCTTGCGGAGGGCAAACAAGTTTCATATGCAGAAGTAGAATTATGCTATGGGAAGCATCAGGGGAATGCCTATTTTAATAATATCCGCTTGGAATACAGCGATGCGGCTACAGCGGAGCAGCAGATTGGCGCGTTTGGAAAAATCAGTGTGTTCGGCAATGAGCGGTGTATCAAGCAGCAGCTGGTGCGCCGGGATAAAACGGGCACGGTGATTGAGCAGATCGATGAAGAGAATAATATCGTGTGCAGGAAGAAGCAGAAAAACGGAGCGTCGTACACGGCGTACTATGCATATGACAGTAAGCACAAGGTAGTAAAGGAACAAAACTACCGTGGTCAGATAACCGAATATACCTATGACGGCTACGGGAACGTACTTATGACAAAGACATACCATAAGGATAAGCCGGGAGACTACAAACGTACGCAGACGGTATATGAATCGGAGGGCAGTTATGTAAAACGGGAGCTGGAAGAAAGAGCGACGTATAACGGATATACACTGTCAACGGATTACCTCAACAGCGCCAACACCGGTAAGGTAACGGTAAAAACAGAAACTAACGGCTACCAGTATCATTACGATTATGATTCGGAAACAGATGAACTCAAAAGCATTACAGTGTGGGAACCGGGAATTACACACAGCCTGCATTATACGCATTATTTGACGCTGCTGACGGGAATCAGCCTGGAGGGAATGGCCTATGGCTTTGTGCATGACGGATTTGGAAGAATCAAGAGTGTAAGTGCGGGAGGAAGCAGTCTGCTGAGCAAGGAATATACGATAGGGCAGAGAAGCACGGAAATAACGAGCTACGCTAACGGAGCACAGATAGGAACGGTAAGTGACGGGCGCGGAAACGTGATAAAGAAAACATATAACGGCCAGACGACAGCGACGGCAAGTTATGATGCCTTCGGAAGAATGATATCCGGTCTTGACAGTGCGGGAAATAAAGGATATAATTACTATTATGACAAAGATGGAAATCTGATACATAAGAAGATCAACGGCGTAGGAAATAGATATACCTATGACGCGGTAGGTAAGGTAAAGAGTGTATATTACGGGGAGACTGGTCAGCAGTATACGTATTCGTATGATGACGCATATGCGGAGCTGCCGTATGAGGACAGCGAACTGGACGGGGTAAGCCTGAGCGGAGTATACAACAGCTGGCTGCTGAGAGACGGACTAAGGCGTCCGTGGCGAGTAACGGTAACGCCGGCAGGACAGAGCGCAACGCTGATTCAAAAGACGTATCAGTATTTGAAAACAGACCGTCAAACAGGATATGTAAGCAAAGCGACGGAACTGATCCGCGGGGTAAACAATACGGAGAGAGAAACGTATTATACTTATGACCGCGCAGGAAACATCGCAACGATAGAAACGAGCGAATCGGGCTGTGAGAAGACGCACGGGTACTGGTATGATTATCTGAACCGGTTGACGAGGGAGGATGTCTGCGAGGCAAACCGCCGGTATGAATATACATATGACTGGAAGGGCAATATCACCGGGAAAAAGGAATATGAGCTGGATACGGGAACGCTGCTGAGTACAAAGAGTTATACGTATCGAAGCAGCGGGTGGACGGACCAGCTGATTGGGTATAACGGAGAGAGCATCAGCTATGATGCGATCGGAAATCCGACAAGTTATTTAGGTCATAGTCTAAGCTGGAGCAATGTGCGGAGGCTGTCGAGCTACGATGGAAATACGTTCACCTACAATGCGTCGGGGATCCGAACAAAAAAGAACAATATCACGTATACGCTGGACGGAAGCAGGATCCTGCGCGAGGAGCGGAGCGAAGGAACGCTGACTTATTATTACGGCGTGGAGGGCCTTACGGGATTCCGGTATAATGGAGTGGATTATTACTACCGGAAGAACCTGCAGGGAGATATCATAGGAATCATCAACGCGGTAGGCACGGAACTGGTCAGCTACAGCTATGACGCGTGGGGGAATATCCTGTGGACGGAGGATGATTCGGGAAGGAACCTTGCGGAACTGAACCCATACCGATACAGAGGGTATTACTATGATACGGAAACAGGGCTGTACTATCTGAACAGCCGTTACTATGATCCGAAGGTTGGACGGTTTCTTAATGCGGATGCGATAGATTATCTTGGCGAAGACGCGGAGTTTTCCTGTAATCTATATGCGTATTGTGCCAATAATCCGGTGATGGGTTGTGATCCGAGCGGAAATTTTGCAATAACTTCATTTCTTATAGGCATAGCAATTTCTAGTTTGGTTGGCTGGGGGCTTTCACAACTTTTAGGAGAGCAGACTGCTGGCGGAGTGAGTTCTGTAGTTAATGGGGGAACTGCGGTTTATACAGGAGTAGGATTATTATCTTTTGGACCTGTTGGATGGATTGCAGGAAGTGCCTTAATTTTAATTGGTATAGGAACTATAGCATTTGGCTCAAATGAAATTATAGAGGGTGCAGGAGGACCCAATTATATAAAAGAAATAACAGGAATGAGTAATTCTTTTTATAATGGAATGTATTCAGGATTGAACATTATGTCGTCATTAGGTTCTATGGCAGGAAATGGTTATATGAGAAATCATCCTAGATATCCAGGAAATAATCCTAATAAGTATCCTGATGGTTTTACAGAGTGGAGGGGCAAAGAACCAATTGGAGGAGATAGGGGGGCATATTATAATCCAAGAAATGGACAATCATTACATCCAGATCTTTCACATGGAGCTCCTTATGGTCCTCATTGGGATTGGAATATAAATGGACAACAATGGAGAATATATAGATTTTGGAGGAAGATGAAATAAATGATAAATAATGATTGGCGGCTATTGTCATATACAGGGGAATTAAATCATAAAGAGTTTGAATTTAAAAATTTTATACCAACAAAAAAAAATGACCATGAACATTGTTATTTTTGCTGGCAAAAAATCACAAATCAACCGATAAAAAGTGAAGATGATTTGGGAGGATATGTTACTATGACAGGAAAACGTGAAGATTGGGTTTGTCAATCATGTTTTAATGACTTTAAGAAAATGTTTGACTTTAAAGTAATGGGAGAACATTAATTTTTAAATAGATTGTAAAAAGTCTAATAAAGGGCTGTAATCAAGGTGAAAACTAAGGTGACAGTCCTTTTATGTTTTAAAGAAAAATATTCTGTATCATTGAGAGAGGTTCTCGTTTACATAGATAAACAAAGACACTATAAAAATAGTATTTTTGTTTTGTATCTTTCATAAAACTGTAAAATAATAATAAATAAATTTACTTTATATATTGGATTCTTGAAAAGGAAAAATGTATATGATATAATAGCTTAAACGAGAAAAAGATTTAACAGCGGAAACATCGCAACGATAGAAACGAGCGAATCGGGCTGTGAGAAGACGCACGGGTACTGGTATGATTATCTGAACCG
>URTC01000029.1 GCA_900550765.1 uncultured Clostridia bacterium
CGTATCCCATGACCGTTATTTTATCAATCGGATCGCTGATACGATCTGGGTAGTATAAGACGGCCGGATAGAAGTATTTTCCGGCAGTTATGATGCATATCTTGCCGGCATTCGGAACCGGGAGACTGCGCCTGAGGAGAAAGCCATAAATAAAACCCGGGCCGCGAAAGAACGAATCAAAGAGCGTGCAGACCGGGAAGAGGAAAAACGCAAAAAGAGCAGGGTGCGGGAATTGGAAAAGGAAATTGCAGCACTGGAAGCGCAGAAAACAGCGTTAGAAGCCTTATTTGCTTCGGCAGGGATCTATGAAGAGCCGCAAAAGCTTTTAAAAACGCAAAAGGAATATCGTGAAGCGGAGGAAAAGCTTGATAAAGCAATGGAGGAATGGATGGAGCTGAACGCATGATAGAAAAGTTGACCGGAAGTGAACTCAGGGGGATATTGGAGAACTGCGGATTCAGCTTTTCCAAATCGTTGGGGCAAAATTTTCTTGCCGACGAGCGAATTTTAAATAAAATTGCTGACGATGCAGTTCTTTCTCCGGAGCAAACGGTGCTGGAAATCGGTACCGGCGCCGGGACGTTAACGCGTGTACTGGCGGGCAGGGTGAAAAGAGTGGTTTCCATAGAGGTGGATGCCGCACTGCTGCCGGTACACCGTATCACACTGAAGGGCTTTGGAAATGTTAAGGTTATTCATGCCGATTTTTTAAAGCTGGATGTTTGCCGGATGTTTCAAGAAGAGCTGGAACAGGATTTTGCAGTAACGGCGAATTTGCCTTATTATATCACTACACCGATTATCATGCGTCTGCTTGAAAGCGGTGTGCCTTTTCGGACCATGACGGTGCTGGTACAGCGTGAGGTCGCACAGCGAATGGCGGCAAAAGAAAACACGCCGGAGTACGGAGCGCTCAGCTGTGCGGTACAGTATTATACAAACCCCGTTTTGTGTTCAAAAATCCCGGCGTCCTGCTTTTATCCGGCACCCAAAGTTTCCTCGCAGGTCATTCGGCTGGAGAAGTTAAAGCAGCCGCCGGTAAAAGTGCAGAGTGAGCAACTGTTCTTTCGTGTGATTCGTACAGCTTTCGCCATGCGCCGAAAAACGCTGGCGAACAATTTGATGGCAGCCTTTGCTTTTACCAGAGGGCAGACCGAAGAGATTTTAGAAAAGTGTGGATTAAAATCAGATGTCCGCGGTGAAGCACTGGGACTGCTGCAGCTGGGCGCCGTAGCCGATGCGGTTGGTTCCCTTGCGCCTGATTTGCTGCGGTAGGCTTGTATGCGTGCATGCGGAACATGGAAAAGGAAAAGTTTTTTAAATATAGCAATTTGTGTTTGCTTTATAAAAAAGCCGTGAATACTTGAAAGTGTAAAATAAAAAACGGGAGGAATATTCTAATGGAGGAAAACCAAAAGGTAAAAGAATGGAAGAAAAAGCTGTTCTATCAGCCCAGCCATGGCCGGAAGAACATCAGTGAAGCGGAGCTTGCTGCGGCAGATCGCTTTTGTGAAGGGTATAAGGCGTATTTAAATCGGGCAAAAACCGAGCGCGAAGCTGTAAGAGAAGCAATATCGCTTGCAGAGAACGCGGGATTTAAGCCTTTTGAAAAAAATATGCCGTATCAATGCGGCGATCGCTGCTATGTCAATAACCGGGGAAAATCTGCCGCCTTTATTGTTTTCGGCAAGCAGGATGCATCGCACGGAATGCATATCGGCGCAGCGCATATTGATTCGCCGCGGCTGGATCTTAAGCCGAATCCGCTGTACGAAGAAATTGAATTGGCGCTTTTAAAAACGCATTATTACGGTGGTATTCGAATATATCAGTGGGCCGTAATGCCCCTGGCGCTGCACGGTGTTTTTGCTAAAAAAGATGGCAGTATCGTGGAAGTAAGTATTGGGGAAAAGGAAGAAGAACCTTGTTTTGTTATTAACGATCTTCTGCCGCATCTGGCACAAGAGCAGAATAAACGTACGCTTACCGAAGGTATCAAGGGCGAGGAGCTCAATGTTTTAGTGGGCAGCCATCCGTTTAAAAGCGACGCGGGCAGTGAGCTTGTAAAGTTGAATATTTTATCCATTTTATTTGAAAAGTACGGTGTGACCGAAAGTGATTTCCTTTCTGCGGAATTAGAGCTTGTACCGGCATATCCGGCGAGGGATATCGGTTTTGACCGTTCGATGATCGGTGCTTACGGACACGACGATCGGGTGTGCGCGTATCCTGCGCTGATGGCTTGCTTAGAAGCTAAGACACCTGAAAAAACGATTATTTGCGTTCTCGCCGATAAAGAAGAAACGGGCTCCGACGGCAATACGGGATTGAATTCTCAGTTCCTTGAGTATGTGATTGCGGATATTGCGCGTATGCAGGGCGTGGAGCCTGATGATGCCAAGCGGGCTTCCTGCTGTCTTTCGGCGGATGTAAATGCGGCGGTGGATCCTACCTTCCAGGAGGTTTCAGAAAAGCGCAATGCTTCCTTTTTAAATTACGGTGTGGTCATTACCAAATATACCGGGTCCCGCGGTAAGGGCGGAACAAGCGATGCTTCTGCCGAATATATGGGCAAAATACGCGCAATGCTTGATAATGCCGGTGTTCTTTGGCAGATCGGCGAACTGGGCAAGGTAGATTTGGGCGGCGGCGGAACGGTGGCAAAATATATCGCCAATTTGGGCATTGATGTGGTAGATGTTGGCGTACCGGTGCTTTCGATGCATGCGCCGTTTGAAACCGTGGCTAAACTGGATGTATTTATGGCCTATCGCGCGATGCAGGCATTTTTTCAGTGACGCTGTGAATAGAGCCTGATCTTCGGAAAACAGCGGAGATCAGGGTCTTTTTAAGAAGGATTTGACGGGCGGATGAAAATGGTAGTATAATGAGAGAAAAATAAACGGAGGCGGATAGCATGCAGCTTTTGGTTGTTACGTTAGATGATTCCGAGGAGTTTTTAAAAACACTTTCCCGGTTGAAGGAAGATGGGCTGAACGGTATTGTGATTCCTACTACCAGTCTGAAGCATGCGCTGATGCATTCAACGGTGGACGCGGCACCGATTTTTGGCAGTATCAGCAAGCTGGTTACGCAGGATTATGAATGCAACCATACGCTTTTGATGCTGGTGGATGAAGAAAAGCTTGAGGATGCAAAGCGGATCGTGCGCGGCATTACAAAAGGGCTGCGCAAAAAGGGCATTATGTTTGCCCTGCCCGTTTCTTTCTGGGAAGGATTGGACAATTAAAATACCATGGACAACACACTTTTAAGCATATTTTTTATTCTGGCCGCCGGATTACTTCTTTCGCGGGTTGTAAAACTGGTAAACCTGCCGAATGTAACCGGCTATCTGTTTGCCGGGCTGCTCATCGGCCCCTTTATCGGCCATTTGGTAACAAAGGAAACGCTGGATTCCTTCGGCGTTATCACCAATGTGGCACTTGGCTTTGTGGCGTTTTCCATCGGCGGTGAATTTAAACTGCAGCATATTAAACAAATCGGTGCAAGAGCCATCTGCATTACGTTTTTTGAAGCGGTAGGTGCCGTGGTCATGGTGATGCTGGGGCTGACGTTGGTGCACTTTCTGGTTGGCGGTGAAGCCGCTCCTACGCCGCTTATTTTGGTGCTGGGCGCCATTGCGGCGGCCACAGCGCCGGCAGCTACCTTAATGGTTGTGCGGCAGTATAAAGCCAAAGGCCCTGTTACCGACGCACTGTTACCTGTGGTGGCACTGGATGACGCGATCGGTTTGATGATTTTTGCGGTGTGCATTGCCTTGGCAAAAGTATTTGCCAATGATGCTTCTGCCGTTACTTTTTATTCCGTAGCGGTCGTACCGCTGCTGGAGATCCTGATTTCCCTTGCGCTGGGCGGAGTAATCGGTGTGATTCTTTCGCTTTGCATGAAATTTTTTAAATCGCGCGCCAATCGGCTTTCCTTAATGCTGGCCGCAGTGCTGTTAGGCATTGCCCTTACCGAGATTATCAGCAGCTGGCTGCCGCTCTCTTCTCTTTTAGTATGTATGATGATCGGCGCGGTATTTGCCAACATGCGGCAGGATTCTGTTCAGATTCTTGAGGGCATTGAACGTTGGACGCCGCCGTTGTTTATGATGTTTTTTGTGATTTCCGGAGCCAATCTTCAGTTGGATATGCTGCCTCAGGTGGGTATTGTGGGCATTGTATACATACTGTCCCGAGCATTGGGCAAATATACCGGCGCTCGGCTTGGTGCTACAGTGGTAAAAGCACAGGAAAATATCCGTAAATATCTTGGTCTGGCGTTGGTACCGCAGGCCGGTGTGGCAATCGGTATGGCGGTATCTGTAGCAGCCGAGCCGCAGATGGCAGCCTATGCGGATCAAATCGTTACCGTGGTTTTGTGCGCTACGCTGGTATATGAATTGATAGGGCCTGTTTTGACCAAGATCGCTTTGACCCGTGCGGGCGAAATTGAAAAAAAGAAAAAAGATACTGCTGCAAAAACAGCGTAAAGGATAGAGAGTATATGAATTTTAAGAAAGAACTGGCCGAAGTGATAGCACAGGCCGCAGGCATCGCTCCTGAAGAATGCGCTGCGTATATAGAAGTCCCCCCCCAGAAGGAAATGGGCGATTTTGCCTTTCCTTGTTTTAAGCTGGCAAAGGTACTGCATAAAGCGCCGCCGGTGATTGCAAAGGAACTGAAAGAAACGCTTCCGTTTCCAGCATTTGTTTCCGACTGCTGCGTGCAGGGAGGATATTTGAATTTTTTTATTGATCCGTCTAGAAGAGCCGAAGCCGTGCTTCGGGAGATTGATTCCATGGGCGAGGCTTACGGCAGCTCTGATGCCGGCTGTGGAAAAACGGTCTGCATGGACTATTCCTCCATCAATATTGCCAAGCGCTGCCATATCGGCCATTTAACGACTACCGTATTGGGGAATTCTTTGGCTAAAATTTACCGCTTTTTAGGCTATAAGGTGGTATCAATCAATCATTTGGGCGATTGGGGCACACAGTTTGGTAAACTGCTATGTGCTTTTCATCATTGGGGAGATAAAGCGGCCATTGAGGAAAAAGGCGTAAACGCCTTGATAGAGCTGTATGTTCGCTTTGAAAAAGAAGCCGATGACGCTATGCAGGAAGAAGCACGGGTATGGTTCAAAAAAATAGAAGACGATGATCCTGAAGCGTTAGAACTGTTCTCGTGGTTTAAGGATATTACCTTAAAGGATGTTGCCCGGATCTATGATATGCTGGACGTACACTTTGATTCCTATGCCGGCGAGAGCTTTTATAAGGATAAATGCGGCGCAGTAATCGAGGAACTGCGCGAGAAAAAGCTTTTGGAATTTTCGGAAGGCGCCTATGTGGTAAAGCTGGATGCATTTGATATGCCTCCGTGTATTCTTTTAAAATCGGATGGCGCTTCCATCTATGCTACGCGGGATATGGCCGCGGCGTTTTATCGCAAAAAAACGTATGACTTTGATAAATGCTTGTATATTGTAGCTTACCAGCAGAATCTTCATTTTAAACAGGTCTTTAAGGTGATTGAGCTTATGGGGTATCCCTGGGCCAAGGATTTAGTTCACGTACCTTTTGGAATGGTCAGCTTTGAGGGAGAAACACTCTCCACACGTAAAGGCCATGTGGTATATCTGGATGAAGTTCTGGACCGTGCCTGCGAAAAGGCATTGGATATCATTAATGAAAAAAATCCTGAGCTCCCTGACAAACAAAAAGTAGCCCGTCAGGTAGGGATCGGTGCGGTGATTTTTTATGATCTCTTCTCCAGCCGAATCAAAGACGTTGACTTCTGGTGGGACAGAGCCCTGAATTTTGAAGGGGAAACGGGGCCGTACGTACAATACGCGCATACGCGCTGCTGTTCGGTCATCGCCAAAGCACCCGTCTGTGAGGTCGAAAAAGCGGACTTTTCCGTGCTGGAGGATGAAGCTTCAAAAGAGCTGATTGCTAAACTGGAAGCATTTCCCTCCATTGTAGCAGAGGCAGCGGAAAAATATGAACCCTCCGTTATTACCCGTTACAGCGCGGCGTTAGCCCAGTGCTATAATAAATTTTATTTTGAAAACCGGATTCTTAGTGAAACAGAACCTGTATTGCAGGCACGCCTTCTGGTAACGAAATGTACGCGGGACGTTTTAAAAACTGCGCTCGGTCTTTTGGGAATTGCCGCACCGCAAAAAATGTGATGATAGACTGGTTTCTCCAATAGAAGATTATATAAAAATACGTCCGTTTTTCTTGTATGAGTATGAAAAACGGACGTATTCTTTTATATATTTTTTGGATGCTTTGATTTTATTTGCGGGTTTCTTTTTTATGTTGTTGAAGCGTGATCACATCGATGCACTTTACCGGGCATACCGCATGGCATTTTCCGCAGCCGGTGCATTTGGTATAGTCCACGCGCGCTAAATTGTTTTCCACCGTAACGGCGCCGTGTTCGCAGGCCTTTACGCAGCGCATGCAGCCGATGCAGCCCAGTTTGCACTGCTTGCGCGTATTGGCGCCTTTATCCCGGTTTTTGCAGAGTACCGCCGCCTGGGGGGTATTAAGGGGCAGCAGGGTAATCAGCCCTTTGGGGCAGGCGGCAATACATTTTTTGCATGCCCGGCATTTATCGGGATTTACTCTGGCCACGCCGTTGCAGATAAAAATAGCCTCATAAGGGCAGGCGGCGAGGCAGTCGCCAAAGCCTAAGCAGCCGTATACGCAGGCTTTTTGGCCGCCAAAGAGCTGGGCGGCCGCTTTGCAGGAAGGAATGCCGCTGTAGTGCAGCTTGTATTCGGCGCTTGCTCGGTCGCCCTGGCATAGAACGGCCGCGGCCATAGGGGTTACCGAGCCGGCTTCTTTGCCTAAAATTTTACTGATTTCCTTTGCCGCCGCGGCACCGCCCGGCGCGCAGAGGGAAAGTTCTTCGGTTTTATTTTCGGCCAGGGCACAAGCGTAGCCGTCGCAGCCGGAAAACCCGCAGGCACCGCAGTTGGCACCGGGCAAGCAGGCACGGATTGCTTCGGCTTTTTCGTTTTTCGGTACGGCAAAAAAGAGGGAAGCTATCGCCAGCCCCAACCCGGTTATAAGGCCGATGGCCGAAATCAGTACGATAGCAAAAACAATTTCATTCATATCGCTGTCTCCTTAGCTTAGCAGGTTTTCGATAATGCCGGAAAAGCCCATAAAGGAAACCGACACCAGTGAGGCGGCAATTAAGGTGATGGGCAGTCCCTGCAGAAACTTAGGAATATCGCAGGTTTCCAGTTTTCCGCGCACGCCGGCAAACATCACCATGGCCAGCATAAAACCAAGACCGGCTCCTACGGAAGAGAACATGGCCTCGGCAAAGGTATAGCCCTCCTGCACGTTTAAAAGCACAACGCCCAAGACCGCGCAGTTGGTGGTAATCAGCGGCAGATAGATGCCCAGCGCGTTATAGAGCGGCGGCATGTATTTTTTCAGCAGAATTTCTACCAGCTGCACCAGGGCGGCAATAACTAAAATGAATACGATGGTTTGCAGGTAGGCGTAGGTTTCCCCTAAAAGATATTCGTTGATGGGCCAGCACACGGCTGTGGCAAAGGCCATAACAAAGAGCACCGCCGCGCTCATGCCCAGGGCGGTATGCAGTTTTTTGGAAACGCCCAAAAAGGGGCAGATGCCCAAAAACTGTGAAAGCACAAAGTTTTTTGTTAAAATTGCCGTAAGCAATATGTAAAATAACGCCGTCATTTTTCTGCCTCCGCCGTATCATTTTGGCGCTGCGCACAGCTGCCGTTCATCGGGCAGCCGCTGCAGCCGGTAAATTCCGCTTTTTTATGCCCTTTCTTTTCTGCCAGCGCATTGACGCAGGCCATTAAAAGGCCGAACACGAAAAAGCCGCCGGGGGGAAGAATAAAAATCAGCAGGGGATTTTGCGCTAAAAACGGAAGTTCAAATTTTAACCCGGCCGCATAGGCGGAAAGGTCGATGCCGCCGGTGCCGAGAAGTTCCCGCACGAGACCCATGCACATCAGCGCCGCGGTGAAACCGATGCCCATGCCAAGGCCGTCCGCCGCACTGGCCAATATCGGATTTTTGCCGGCAAAGGCTTCGGCCCGGCCCAAAATGATGCAGTTGACCACAATCAGCGGCAGGTATACGCTCAGCTGGGCGTCGAGCGCCGGCACGTAGGCTTTGACCAGCATCTGTACAATGGTTACAAACGAGGCGATGATCACGATATACGCCGGAATGCGCACTTTGGACGGAATAACTTTGCGCAGGGCGGAAATTACGGTGTTAGAACACAGCAGCACCAGCGTGGCCGCCAATCCCATGCCGATGGCGCTGGAGAGCGAGGTGGTTACCGCCAGCGTAGGGCAGGTGCCTAAAACCAGCCGCAGTACGGGGTTTTCGGCTATTAAGCCTTTAGTAAATTCTTTTTTTAAGCTTTTCATTTGGGACCTCCCTGCAGCAGCATAAATGCAAGCGAAGCGTTGTTTACGCATTGGATTACGGCTTTAGAAGTATAAGTAGCGCTGGTTACGCCGGTAATCACGCTGCCGCTTCCGCCGGATTTTGCCCAGGTAAACGGCGCGCTTTGGCCGGAAAAGAGGTTTAAAAAATCATCTTTCCCTGCGTTTTGCCCCAGACCCGGCGTTTCATCATCCATGGAGAGAATCAATACCCGTACAACCGTGCCGGAGGGATCGATGCCCGTCATAACCGAAACCGGGCCGCCGTAGCCTTTGGCGGAAGACGTGAATACATAGCCGATTATCTCCTGGCTTTCATTTAATGCGGTGGAATATTGCACCACTTCGGTCTCCGCAATTATTATAGAATTTTCGTCGGAAAAAGCAGCGGCCGCGGCAAAAATCAGTTTATTGTTCTCTTCTTTTTTCGCCTGCTGTGTCTGCTGAATTTTATCCTTGGTAATGGCGTTGGTGGATGCCATAAGCAGCGAGGCTGTAAGGCATATCAAAAGAAGGGCGACGGCAGGAAGCAGTACTTCCTTTATATTTTGTTTTTTCATACGGCCTCCTTTTGTTTTTTTGTACCAAAGGGACGGGAAAGCGTTGCCCGGTCGATAAAAGGTACAAAGATATTCATAAACACAATGGCATACGATACGCCCTCTGGCATGGAGCCGTACAGGCGGATGGCCGCCGTTACCAGTCCGCAGCCGATGGCAAAAATAGCACGGCCCTTATTGTTGATGTTCGAGTTTACGTAGTCTGTAGCCATAAAGAACGCGCCTAAGATCAGTCCGCCGCTAAGCAGCTGGTACAGGGTGAAGGTAAAGTCAAAATGGCTGTAGAAAAGCGTAAACAGCCCTACGGTACCGATGTAGCACAGGGGAATCGCCGGGGAGATGACCCGGCGCAGAAGCAGATACAGGCCGCCGGCTAAAAGGGCCAGCGAGCATACTTCGCCCAGGCAGCCCGCGTGGCAGCCCAGCAATAGGACGCGTGCGTTCAGGGGCAGGGCGTAGCCGGTAAATCCCTCCTGCAGCTGCATAAGCGGCGTAGCGGTTGTAGCGGCGTCGGGAAAGAGACGGTAAGCCTCAAGAAAGTCAGGAGCATCGGACCAGTATCCGGCAGGGTAGGTCCAGGTCGTCATGGCGACGGGAAAGCAGAGCATCAGGATGATTCTGGCCGTCAGCGCAGGGTTTACAAAGTTTTGTCCCAGGCCGCCGAAACATTGTTTTACTACTACAATGGCTATTATGCTGCCCAGGGCGCCCATCCACAGCGGCAGTGCCGGCGGCAGGCAAAAGGCCAAAAGCAGCCCGGTAACAACGGCGCTTAAATCGCTGATGGTGTTAGAGCGCTTCATTACAAGGCGTGAAAGATATTCCGCCGCTACGGCCGAGGCTATGCATACCGCGCAGAGCAGCAGGGTGCGCACGCCAAAGCGCACGCCGGCCATCACGAGCGCGGGCAGCAGGGCGATTAAAACATCCAGCATAATTTTTTGGGTGGTGGTTTTGCCGTGCGCGTGGGGGGACGCGCTGACGGTAAGTTTTTGCGCCATTAGTTTTTCTCCTCTCTTAAAAGCTGTTTGGCAAGCCGCAGGTATTGTACCAAGGGCTGGCCCGCCGGGCAGGAATACGCGCAGCAGCCGCATTCCATACATACCGGCGCGCCCAATTTCTTCAGCGCCCCGGTATCCTTTTGCAGGGCGGCGTTTTTAATAAAAGTAGGCGTTAGGCTCATCGGGCAGGCCGCGGCGCAGCGCCCGCAGTTTATACAGGCGGTTTCTTTTTTTATGTGGGCTTTTGTAAAGGCTAAAAGCGCGTTATTCTGCTTGCAGAGCGGGGCGTCCAGGTCATAGATGGAAACGCCCATCATCGGCCCGCCGAAGAGAATCTCCTGCGGCTCTGCTAAAAATCCGCCGCAGAAGTCTACAATATCGCGCAGCCGCGTGCCGATGGGTACCCGCAGGTTTTGGGGATGCCGAATGGCCGTGCCGTCTACGGTAAGGGAACGGCTTACCAGGGGCTTACCGGTTTTTAAATACCGGGCAATAAAGGCCGCCGTAGCAATATTTATTACAATGCAGCCCGCATCGGCAGGAAGTTTTCCGGGGGGAACTTTTCTGCCGGTAGCCGAGTAGACGATCATTTTTTCTGCCCCTTGAGGATATTGGGAGCGCAGCGCCATCAGCTTTACGGCGTCGCTGTGCGCATTGTCTTTATCGGCAATGCTCTTTAAAACGCGCAGGGCTTGGGGTTTGTTGTCCTCTACGGC
>URTC01000030.1 GCA_900550765.1 uncultured Clostridia bacterium
ATTACAAGATCATCGCGAACAGAGCCGCCGGGCTGGGCAATATAGCTTACACCGCTCTTTTGGGCGCGGTCAATGTTATCGCCAAAGGGAAAGAATGCGTCGCTGCCCAAGGCAACGCCGGTAATGCTGTCTAAATAAGCTCGTTTTTCTTCGCGCGTCAGCTCCTCCGGCTTACGGGTAAAGTACTTCTGCCAGCTGCCCTCGGCTAAAACGTCCTGGCAATCGTCCGAAATGTACACGTCAATGCAGTTATCCTTCTCGGGCCGGCCCATCGTATCCAAAAAGGGCAGGGAAAGCACTTTCGGGTGCCGGCGCAGATGCCAAATATCCGCTTTATTGCCCGCCAGGCGGGTGCAGTGAATACGGGACTGCTGCCCCGCGCCCACGCCGATGGCCTGGCCTTCCGCCGCATAGCACACAGAGTTGGACTGCGTATATTTAAGCGTAATCAACGAAATAATCAAATCCCTTTTTGCCTCGGGCGGCAGTTCTTTATTGGCGGTAACAACGTTTAAAAGCAAGTTTTCGTCAATGGTAAAATTATTGCGCCCCTGCTCAAAGGTAACGCCGTACACCTGCTTTTTTTCCACCGGGTCCGGAACGAAATTTTCATCAATCTGCACAATGTTATAACCGCCCTTGCGCTTGCTTTTTAAAATTTCAAGAGCTTCCGGCTCATAGCCCGGGGCAATTACGCCGTCGGAAACTTCGCGCTTAATCAAAAGCGCCGTAGTCGTATCGCAGACATCCGAAAGCGCAATCCAATCGCCGAAGGAGGACATACGGTCCGTACCGCGGGCGCGGGCATAGGCCAGCGCCAAGGGTGAATCATCCAGGCCGGGAATATCATCCACAAAGCAGGCCTTTTTTAAATCGTCGCTCATCGGCAGCCCCAGCGCCGCGCTGGTGGGGCTTACATGCTTAAAGCTGGTAGCGCAGGGCATATGCAGCGCCGCCTTCAGTTCTTTTACCAGCTGCCAGGAATTAAACGCATCCAAAAAGTTAATGTATCCGGGGCGGCCGTTTAAAATCGTAATGGGCAGGTCACTGCCGTCCTCCATATAAATGCTGGCCGGCTTTTGGTTGGGGTTGCAGCCGTATTTTAACTCAAAAGTTTTCATCCTGTCCTCCTATTGATTTTTATTTATAATTCGCTCTTCCGTTGCGCCGGATACCAAATCCGTAAAGCGCACGTACAGAGAGATTTTATTATCCGAATCCAAATTGTCCCAAAGCAAGCCGGAAAAATCGTCGATATCGCCGCCAAGCGCTATCGGCTCCGGCTCGCCGGCAAAGGAAGGCAGCGGATTGCCGTCCTCCTGATAGGTATGGATAAAATGCCCCGTACCCGCCTGCGGCGCATAGGCAAACGTAAAACGGTTGCAGGCGCTTCCGGCCTCATCCGCGCTTTTTAAAATGCTCATTTTATAGGTAAAGCGATCCTTTTCAAATGTTAAAAGGCCGCTGATGCGGGGGGTAAAATTCGGAAAATCCGGCTCAAATTCCCGCGTATCCAGCGCCTGCTCAAAGCCCTTGCCGGCGGCAAGAAAATCATAAACCGTATCGGTTTGGTCGCCGTTGGTAACAATCAGCTTGTTTTCTAAGCGCCGAACGGCATTATAGATGATAAGCGAAGGATCCTTCACTTTGCTTTCGTCAAAAGCGGCGGTAAAAATATCGCCGTTCTCCCTCTTTTTAAAAACCCGGTTGCGGCTGTTTTCGCTGCGTCCCATGATAAAATAGGCGGCAACGGCTTTTTTACCATCCTCCGAAAGCCCCAAAACAATGCCCCTGCCGGGATAACGGTTATTTTTTAAAAGCTGGGCAATATCCAAAAGTGCACTCATAATTTTTTCTCCTTGCCTTTGGCAATTTTTTTGGCTACCTCCTGCGCGGCCCGGGGCAGAAGTTTCCATTCCGCCTGCTCCATCACGCGCCTCTGCAGCGTCTGCGGCGTATCGTTTTTCAAAACGCGCACCGCTTTTTGAAAGATAATTTCGCCCCCGTCGGGTACTTCGTTGACAAAATGCACCGTAGCGCCGGTCACCTTTACGCCCTTTTGCAGGGCCGCCTCATGCACGCGCAGGCCATAGTAGCCCTCGCCGCAGAAGGAGGGAATCAGCGACGGATGCACATTGATAATTCGTTTTTCATACTGCCGGACAAAATCAGCGCTTAAAATGCTCATAAAACCGGCCAAAACAATCATATCCACGGAATATTCCGCCTGCGTGCGGAGATTTTCCTCCTCAATGGCCTGCTGTGAGCCGGCCTGCTTTTTGCTGACGATTTTAGTGGGGATATGATGCTTTTTCGCACGCTCCAGCGCATAGGCGTCCTCCCGGCTGGAGAGAACCAAAACCAGCGCGCCGTCCTTCAGCTCGCCCCGATCCGCCGCGTCCAGCAGGGCCTGCAGGTTCGTACCCCCTCCGGAGACAAACACCGCGATATTGGCTACCATAATAAAACGCCCTCGCTTGAAGCAACCGTCTCGCCGATGATATATGCATTCTCGCCCGCCTCGCGCAGAATCTGCAAAGCCTTATCCGCATCGTCCTTCGCCACCACCACGCTCATGCCAACGCCCATATTAAAGGTGTTGAACATGTCCCGCTCCGGGATATTTCCGGTTTTGGCAATCAAATCAAAAATCGGCAGAACCCGAACGGCCGCCTTTTCAATTTTAGCCGAAAATCCCTCGGGCAGACTGCGCGGAATATTTTCATAAAAGCCGCCGCCGGTAATGTGGGATACTGCCTTAACCGTTACCTGCTCCATCAGGCGCAGCATGGGCTGCACATAAATTTTAGTAGGTGCCAGCAGCGTTTCGCCGATGCTTCTGCCTCCCAATTCTTCACAAGGAGCTTTTATATCGGTGTTTTCCACGTCAAACACCTTGCGCACAAGGGAAAACCCATTGGAGTGCACCCCGCTGGAGGGCAGCGCAAGAATCACGTCGCCCGGGCGGATAGAGGAATGGTCCACGATCTTCTCCTTATCCACCACGCCTACGGCAAAGCCGGCTAAATCATATTCATCCTCCGGGTAAAATCCAGGCATTTCAGCCGTTTCGCCGCCGATCAGCGCCGCGCCGGACTGCACACAGCCCTCGGCTACGCCCTTTACAATGGCGGCAATTTTTTCCGGCTCATTTTTTCCGCAGGCGATATAATCCAAAAAGAACAAGGGTTTTGCGCCGCAGCAGATGATGTCGTTTACGCACATAGCCACGCAGTCAATCCCCACGGTATCATGCTTGTCCATCAAAAACGCCATCTTCAGCTTGGTACCCACGCCGTCGGTGCCGCTTACAAGCACCGGCTTTTTTATACCGGTAAGGTCCAGCTCAAACAGCCCGCCAAAGCCGCCGATATCTGAAAGCGCGCCCGTACCGGCAACCGTTTTGGCAATGTGCTGCTTCATCAGTTCCACAGCCCTGTAGCCTGCGGTAATATCTACGCCCGCGTTTTTGTAACTCTCGCTAAAGCTTTTCATTTTTCTTCCCCGCTTTCGGATATTTTCGTCTCAAACCGGTTTTTATGTGCCTTTTGCGGCACAGCCGTAGGATATTTTTCATCAAAACAGGCTGTACAAAAGCTGTTTTGATCAATTCCACCGGCGATTTTCGTTACGTTATCCACACTTAAATACCCAAGACTGTCCACACCGATGATCTTTTCGATTTCTTTTATCGTATGATTGCAAGCAATCAGCGCATCCTTAGAATCGATATCCGTACCATAATAACACGGCGCAATAAACGCCGGTGCCGAAACCCGCATATGCACCTCGGTGGCGCCTGCGTCACGCAGCAGTTTTACGATCCGGGCGCTGGTAGTTCCGCGCACAATGGAATCGTCAATCAATACCACTCTTTTCCCCTTTACGGTATCGGAAACCGGGTTCAGCTTAATTTTAACTTTATCTTCCCTTGACTTCTGCCCCGGAGAGATAAACGTACGGCCGATGTATTTATTTTTAATAAAACCGATGCCGTAGGGAATGCCCGACTGGCGAGAAAAGCCGATGGCCGCATCAATGCCGGAATCCGGCACGCCGATCACGATATCCGCCTGCACCGGATGCTCCAAGGCCAAAAACGCGCCGGCGCGCACACGGGCCGAATGAACGGAACAGCCGTCAATAACAGAATCCGGCCGCGCGAAATAAATATAATCAAACACGCACATCGAGGGCTGCACTGTGCCGCAGTGTGTTGTAATACTGCGCACACCCTTGGCATCAAACACAATGATTTCTCCCGGACGTACATCCCGCACAAAAGAGGCGCCTACCGCGTCAAGCGCGCAGCTTTCCGACGCTACTATAAAAGCACCGTCATCCGTTTTACCATAGCACAGCGGCCGAATACCGTTGTGATCCCGTACCGCAATCAATTTGGAAGGTGACATCAGCACCAGAGAATACGCCCCTTTGATGCGCCCCAGTGCCCCCTCTACTGCCTGTTCAATTGACGCAGTTTTAATCCGTTCTTGGGTAATAATATAAGAAATAACCTCTGTATCACTGGTAGTATGAAAGATCGCACCGCCGAGTTCCAATTCCTGCCGAAGCTCATAGGAATTCACCAGGTTGCCGTTATGCGCAAGCGCTATATGTCCTTTCACATGGTTCACTACAATCGGCTGAGCGTTCAGGCGGCCGGCGGTGCCGGTGGTGCCGTAGCGCACATGGCCTACCGCCATATTCCCCTCGCCCAATTTTTCCAGTACAGGCTTTGTAAAAACATCGTTTACCAAACCTACATCTTTATACGTTTGAAAGACGCCGTCATCGTTCACCACAATGCCGCAGCTCTCCTGCCCCCGGTGCTGCAGAGCAAACAACCCATAATAAGCCGAAGCCGCCACATCCATTTTATGCGGGGCAAAAAACCCGAAAACGCCGCATTCTTCTCTTAAACTACTCATGCTTCTTCTCCAAACACCCGTTTCATCATTTCGGCATAGGCGCCCTCTACATTGCCTAAATCCCTGCGGAAGCGGTCCTTATCCAGCTTTTCACCGGTCGCCGCATCCCAGAACCGACAGGTATCGGGAGAAATTTCATCCGCCAGCAGAATCTTGCCGCTGGCATCCTTGCCGAATTCAATTTTAAAATCCACAAGATCAATATTAATTTTTTTGAAAAAGTCCTTTAAAAACGCATTGATTTTAAAAGTGTACTCCGAAATCGTATCCAAGTCCTCACGAGTAGCCCAACCGCAGGCAATGATATGATAATCATTCACCATCGGGTCACCTAAAGCATCATCCTTATAGCAATACTCCAGTGTAGGACAAAGCAGCTTTGTTCCCTCCGCTACACCGAACCTCTTCGAAAAGGAGCCTGCTGCAATATTTCGTACAATAACCTCCAGCGGAACGATCGTCACCTTTTTACAACGGTTTCCCGGTCGTTAAGTTCTTCCACAAAGTGAGTGGGAATCCCTTCCTTTTCCAGCAAACCCATCAGATAATTGCTCATGCGGTTGTTCACAACGCCCTTGCCGGCGATCGTGCCCTTTTTCAGGCCGTTAAAGGCAGTAGCATCATCCTTATAGGAAACAATACAGTATTCGGGGTTTTCAGTTGCAAACACCTTTTTGGCCTTACCTTCATACATCTGTTCTTTCTTTTCCATTTTTCTTCTCCTTTTTAACCTGAATTTAATGATATTTTTTTGATATCTCCGCATCCCTGGCAAGTACGTTCTCTGCTGCTGTCCGACGTGCTTCCTCTAACTTTCGGGCAAGGGAAGCGTCCTCCACTGCCAGAATCTGCAGGGAAAGCAAAGCGGCATTGACAGCGCCGTCTATCGCAACCGTTGCCACCGGAATCCCCGAGGGCATCTGAACTGTTGACAAAAGCGCATCAATGCCGTCAAGCGTTGATGATTTTATAGGGAGCCCAATCACCGGCAAAGTGGTAGAAGCCGCGATGGCGCCGGCAAGATGCGCAGCCTTCCCCGCAGCAGCAATCAGCACGCCAAACCCTTTTTCTCTGGCTGAACACGCAAATTCTTTAGCCTGCTCAGGCGTCCTGTGTGCTGAATAAACATGCACTTCACATTCAACTCCATATTCTTGTACTGTTGCAATGGCCTTTTCCACGATGGGAAGATCGCTGTCACTTCCCATAACGATCCCTATCTTTTTCATTTCATCCTCCTTCAAGTTTATAAAAAAGAGCAGTCCTATCCTCTTTTTTCGGATAAGGCTGCCCAGACGGTCGGCATAAAACGGCTCCCCTGCTCCATGATGGTACACTCCATCTTCCGTCAGTTACAAAAGAGCCCTCCGTGTTTTTATTATATGATATTCGGCGGATTTCGTCAAACATAAAAACAGAGGATATGTACCCATAACAAAATATTTACAATTGGCCTATTCTGCTCTGCAAAACAAAAAACGCCTCTTTTTCCTCCCTCAAACAGCTGTACAGGATGCGTCAGAAATCCTTGGCTTTCGCGTAAAAAGCTCAATTGTAGTACCGGCAGTTGAAGGAATTTCTGCATAGCGGGAAGGCGGTACTCCATAACACCTTTTAAAGCAGCGCGAAAAGCTGAATAAATCGCCGTAGCCTACTGATGCAGCTACCACCGAAACAGAATACCGCTCCCGCCGAAGCAGTTCCAGTGCCCGCTCCATTCGATACTCCGTCAGATAGCGGCCGGGACTTTTTCCCGTTTCCTTTTTAAACAGATTCGAAAAATAACTTCGGTCCAATCCCAGAGCATCCGCAATGCTCTGTACGGTAACATCCTTCATATACTGTTTTTTAATCATATTTACCGCTCGGGCCGTATAGCTGGTATCATCCTCCTGCGCCATATCTCCGCAAAGACAGGCGATTACTTCCCAAATAGCGGCAATCGCCTGCATATCTTTAAGAATTCCGCCGTTGCGCATACGATCTACAGCAGAAAATATCTGCTTCAACCCCTCCTTGCGAATTACATACGGAAGTTCCTCCAAGCAGGGCAGTTCCGAAGTAAAGCCTACCCATATGTAATACCAAGGATCCTCTCTGTCCGCTTCATATTGCGTAATTTCCCCCGGTTTAATTAAAAAGGCCTCCCCCGGATGCACGGCATACTCCTTTCCCTCCACCCGGTACTTGCCTTTTCCCGATACCACATAATGCAAAAGCCAGTATGTACGCACTGCCGGGCCGTAGCAATGGCGGCTTTCACAATGCTGGCTGCCAAGATACAGGGGAACTACCTTATTATATTGCTCATTTCGTATATTGCACTGCTGAAGCATTTTCCCTCTTCACCATTCCTTTATGATCTCACATTATAACATATCTTTCTCATATTCTGCAATACAAATTTCAAAAAAAGCATGCTATAATACCGTTGTGAAAAAAAAAGGAGGAACTTTTTATGAAAATCACATTTATGGGTGCAGGCAGCACCGTATTTGCCAGAAACGTCATCGGTGACTGCATGTGTTCGGATATTTTAAAAAACAGTGAGTTTGCCCTGTATGACATTGATCCCAAACGGGTAAAGGAGAGCGAATCCATTCTGCGCGCCATTAATAAAGGAAAGGGAAATCCGGCTGTCATCACTTCTTACTGCGGCGCAGATAACAGAAAGGCTGCTTTAAAGGGCGCGGCATTTGTCGTAAATGCTATTCAGGTAGGCGGCTACGATCCCTGTACCATTACCGATTTTGAAATTCCCAAAAAATACGGGTTGCGCCAAACCATCGCCGACACTTTGGGGATCGGCGGAATCATGCGCACCCTGCGTACGATTCCTGTATTGGAAGATTTTGCCCGGGATATGGAAGAAGTTTGCCCCGACGCCCTGTTTTTGAATTATACCAATCCTATGGCGATGCTTTCCGGTTATATGCAGCGCTACACGGGCGTAAAGACGGTAGGCCTTTGCCACAGTGTTCAGGTATGCTCTGAGCGGCTGCTAACCGATTTAGATATGCGTGACAAGCTGGAAGGCCGTAAAGAGCTGATCGCCGGCATCAATCATATGGCCTGGCTGCTGGAAATTAAAGATAAAAACGGTTGCGATCTCTATCCAGAAATCAAAAAAAGAGCGCTGGAAAAATTAGAAAATGACCATGAAGGCAAAGACCTGGTTCGGTATGACTATATCCGCCGCTTGGGCTATTACTGCACTGAATCCAGTGAGCATAATGCTGAATACAATATGTTCTACATAAAGTCTAAGTATCCCGAGCTGATCGATCGGTACAATATCCCGCTGGACGAATATCCCCGCCGCTGCGTCAACCAGATCAACGGCTGGGCCGCACAGTATGAAGAACTGGCCAATAAGGATATTATCGAACACGACCGCTCCCGCGAATATGCCTCACACATCATGGAGGCTATCGTTACCGGCACACCTTACCAGATCGGCGGCAATGTACTGAATAAAAATTTTCTGATCGAAAATCTGCCGGAAGACGCCTGCGTAGAGGTTCCCTGCCTGGTAAACGGCCGCGGCGTGAATCCCTGCAGCGTAGGCAAGCTTCCGCCGCAGCTGGCAGCCATGAATATGACCAACATCAACGTACAGTTGCTGACAATCGATGCTGCCGTTACCAGAAAAAAAGAACGCATCTATCAGGCTGCAATGCTGGATCCTCACACCGGAAGCGAGCTGGACATCGATACCATTGTAAAAATGGTGGATGAACTGATTGCCGAACATGGTTCCTGGCTGCCTGAATATCACTGACCTTATCATCTCAGCCGCCCTGAAAGGGCGGCTTTTTTTGTCGCTTCTTCTACAAAATTCAGCACAAAAGAAACTTTAATAAAAATTTTCTTTTTTCGCTTGCCATTTCAAACAGTTTATGATACAATTACACTTAGTTTTAAATACTATTTGTCAAGAGGTGTCATATTATGAAATATGGAATTACAGTAGACTCAGGCTGCGATCTGATTGCAATAAACGAATGGACTCAAGATACCGTTTCTTTCACCCGTGTTCCGCTGAAGCTGGAAATCGGAGAAAAAGAATTTATCGATGACGAAACATTAAATGTTCAGGAATTCATGCGGGAAATGTCAGATTTTCCAGGCAAAACAGGCAGTGCGGCTCCCAGTCCTGACGAATGGTACAATGCTTTCAGCAAAGCCGACTGCACCTTTGCCTTGACGATCTCCGGAACGATCTCCGGCAGCATCTCCAGTGCCAGAGCCGCCAGGCAGCTGTTAAGTGAAAAAGAACCGGAAAAGAAAGTATTTATTATTGATTCTCTTTCCGCCGGTCCTGAAATCTCACTTCTGACCCGCAAACTGACAGAGCTGATTCAACAGGGCCTTACGCCTGAAGAGATCTGTATCCGTTTAGAAGAATATCGCAAACATACCCATTTGCTTTTCTTGCTGGAATCTATGGATAACTTGGTCAAAATCGGACGTGTAAGTAAATTAAAGGGCGTCATTGCCGGCATGCTGAAAATCAAGGTTTTAGGCGCGGCTACCGAAGCCGGTACCGTGGGCCTGCTGTATAAACCGCGGGGACGCATTTCCATGCTGACAAAAGCCTTAGAGGAGATGTTCCTTCGCGGATTTCAAGGCGGCAGAGTCATCATCAGTCATTGCTTCAATGAAGAAAGCGTCCAGCATATCCAAAACGCTCTGATAGAAAAATTTCCCTCCTGCGATATTTTCATTACTCCTACCAGCGGCCTGTGCAGCTATTATGCAGAAAACAAAGGATTGCTGATTGGTTTTGAAGACCTCGCGCCGGTATAAATACAAAATAAAAAATCTGTCCATGGGACAGATTTTTATTTTTTCACAGAACACCTTATATTATATATGACTAATTCAGTGCATATACATTTAAAATGCTTTACTCTTCCTATAAAAAATATCGCCAGTTATCAGAAAATAGCTTTGCATTTTGTACTGTTTTTAGCCTTTCTCATCGATCCCCAGCGCAGACTCCCATCTTTTGTTATTTTGTGGTTTTATTTGAAAGTTTTGTGGTTTTTCTTCAGTTTTTTATTGTTTTTTTCTGTTTTTTGTATTGACATACCATTCTTTTTGGATTAGAATATAGGTGAATAAATTTGGCTTACTGAAAATACTGCAGTAAAGCAGCTATAGAAAGGAATCTCATGGCACAATATTCAGACGGCAACGAAGGCAAAACAAGAATCATCCAAGAGCTGGTTCCGGGAAAGCAAATTACGCTTGCCCATATCATAGCTAACCCGGATATTGAAATCTATACAAAGCTGGGACATGATCCGGCAGACGATCATTCCGGCGCCATCGGAATCGTTACCATGACGCCTTCTGAGACCGCTATTATCGCCGCGGATCTGGCAACCAAAGCATCCGGCGCGATGCTTGGATTTGTGGATCGCTTCAGTGGTACCCTGATCATTACCGGTACAGTATCCCAGGTAGAAGCTTCGGTTACGGCCGTGACCGACTATGTAAAAAACACGCTGAATTTTACTGTTTGTCCAATCACGAAAACATGAACAAAGTCATTTTCGTCGGCCGCAGCGGTGCGGGAAAAACCACACTGACACAAGCGCTTTCCGGAGAGGGTCTCCACTACGCAAAAACACAGGACGTAAAAAACGACGGTTTTATGATTGACACTCCCGGCGAATATGCCGAGGAACGGCACTTGGGCGGTGCAATCGCGG
>URTC01000031.1 GCA_900550765.1 uncultured Clostridia bacterium
CATATATCCACATACGATATCCTCCTCAATTCTCCCAAGGCCACGGCGAATTTACACATAGGAAGCTATCGCCCGCCGGCATATTGCCGAAGATTAAAAGAGGCCCATAGTTTTTGTAATATTCCTCGCGCAGTTCCTTTTGCTGCTGTGCATACGTGTTATAAAGTGTAAGTGCCTGTTGGCAATCCGGATGTGTATCCAGATACAAATTCAGTTCCACCAGCGTAAAGCTGATCTCCTGAAGTTTTTTAATCATTTCCTGCTGCGTCATTTGCTTTCCCTCCTATACGGCCGGTAAAGTTCTGCCCATATCGTACCCATTTTTAAACCCTCTTCCGGCGATACGGGATCCGTAAACTGTTGATACGGAACATATGCCTGTGCCAGCGGAAATGCATTTAAACATTCTATTTGATCTTGCTGCAAGCAATTATTTTGCATATCCTGTTTATCCTTTCCATGAAAACTTAGCAGAAATCCCTGCTGCTTTATTATATGAATATCCGGCGAATTTTGTCATTTTACGTATAATAAAAAATAAAATTCATATACTTGAATGCATTCATATTATCTTGGAGGGAACAGGACATGACCGATTACGAAGTGTTAGAAATTATGCCCACGGCAACGATCGATGAAATCCATAATGCCTACATCCGGCAGGTAAAAAAATATCATCCGGATAAATATACGGGAACCGCCTTTGAAAGCCTGGCGGCAGATAAAATCAAACGGATCAACTTGGCATACTCCCGCCTGCGAAGTATTCTTCCGGACACTCCATGCCCACAGCTGAAGCATCAAAACAATATCTACGGTGCTTCCGCGGCGGCTTCCATGAAAAAAATATAGAAAATACAAAAATAGGACTTCTCAAAAAATATGAGAAGTCTTTTTTATGCAGCAAGTAAAAAGCTGCCAAAATCTTTTTAAAACGCAATATTTTTCCTAAAAAAAGCTTCCGCTTTTACACGGAAGCTTTGTGAAAGCAAGCCGCTTTTAGTTACTGCAGCCGCACATATCGCCCATTGCCGGTGGGAAAATAGGTAAATTGAAGAATTCATCGCAGACCTCTGAAGCAAATTCTTCACAGGGCGGAATCTTACAAAAGCCATAGGCCGGAACCAAAAGTTCAACATCGGCTACGATCTTTAAGATAATCGTAACACAGGCTGTAAGCGCAAAGGTATTATCGCCTACATAGCAGCCCATTACGCAAATAGCACTTACGATGTTATCCACTTCAAAAGGAATAATGGATTCATCCGGTACAAAAAGAACCACGTCCTTGGCTACTGTAATAACACCCCGACCGCTGCCCTCCTTACCGCAATTATCCTCAAACAGGATCTCTACCGGAATATCCACTTTGCAGCGTACCCGGGCAAAATTAGGTCTATCGCAGATTCTGTCAATGCACAGATCTCTAATCCTTCCCTTAGTAGACGTGCTGCGGCAGCTGATAAAGGTTACGGGGGCCTCAAATTTTGTGTTTCCCGGGCAAATATCGGTAAGTTTTACATTTATGTTATCCAGCTGCTCCTGCTGCATACAGGAATCATAAATCTTTTTTACCTGAATGCATACTCTTTCGGTTAAACCGTTGGTGCAGTCGCCGCTGATTCTGCCGGGGCAAACATCGCTTTCACCGTTTCTGTATGAATAAAATGACATAACGCTCCTCCTTCTTTCAAAATTTATTTCTTTTGTACAGTTATATCTTATGCCGGTGTTTTTTTAAGTGTGAATCAAACCACAATAAAATCGCTTAAAACATAACCGGTCGCGCCCATATAGCTTACCTGATACCAAGCGCCGGCAGAATTCAAAATCCGCACAGTGCTGCCATCGGGAATCCTTCCGATAATAGAAGCTGTTACTGAGGGTGCTGAACGCAGATTCAGATTGCTGCCGCTTGTATTCACGGTTCCGGTTCTTGCCGTTTGATCCGAAACACAAGTACAAAGATAATTTGCCGACGCATAGCCTTCTACAGCATTATACCGCAGGCGTGCCCAACCGTTTTGCGGGCGCTCCAGCAGCAAAGCCATCTGTCCGGAGGGAATACGGCCGACAATTTGAGTATTGATATTTGCACCGGAACGGATATTCAACGGGCTCCCATCATTTGTACATGCATTCACATAAGCATTCGTTTGGATATTTGCCGCGGTATTCAAATTTTCCCCCTTTATATTGCAGACCTCTTTAAACGGAAGACCAAAGTATGCCGTCAGCCCCTGTGCTAAAGCACGTGCAATATTCTGTATGTTCTGCTTAATCCATTCGGCATCCTGCAAATTATCATGATAGCCGATTTCCATAAGTACGGCGGGCGCCTTTGTTCTGCGTACTTCCGCAATGGTGGTAGTGGGAACGATGTACACCAGCTCCGGATCCGGGTAGATCTGCTTCAGGCTGTTAACCAATGCCTCGGCGGCTCTTCTCCCCTGTACGCTTGTAGGATAATAATAGGCTTGAATTCCCCGGAACTGCCCTTCTTTTCCTTCCGGTGATGCATTAGAATGCAATGCCAAATGAAGGTTATAATTGCCCATATTGGATTGTGCAATTGCATTTGCCAGCGTGTTTGGCAGACGCGAGCGCGTATATCCGATGCCGTTTACCGTTAAATACGGCTCCAACGCATCGGCAAGATATCCCATAAACTGTGCTTCTGTTCCGCCGTTAATGTAATAATTTCCTGTTTGCAGTGACGGACTTAAAAATATATCAGGCATAAAATTCCTCCTTATAAAAGTACTATTAAATCTATATGTTACAAACTGCGCTTTTGTGCCTTATTTTTCTTGCAAGAAGTTATATTTTTTACTATAATAATTATAATATCTATATATACTTTAATAAAATACAGGAGGAAAAACAATGTATCGATTCGGCGAATTTTCAAAACAAACTTTAGAGCAGCTTTCCGGCAAAGGCGTATTTTTTACCGTAAAAAGCGGTGAAAGAATCAATACCATGACGATCGGCTGGGGTTCTTTAAGCCAGTATTGGGGAGAAGAAATCTTTATTGCGCCGATACGCCCCAGCCGCTATACGTTCGAACTTTTAAAAGGCACTGATGAATTTACCGTAAGCGTTCCTGCGCAGGGGCAGATGGAGGATGCACTGAAAATCTGCGGAAGCCGCTCAGGCAGAGATCTTGATAAGCTCACCGCAGCCGGCCTGTCTTTAAAAGCTGCAAAAGAAATTGCTACGCCGGTGATTGACGGGTGTAATATTTATTATGAATGCAAAATAGTATATTTTGCCGACCTCATAAAGGACGGTCTTCCCCAAGATATTCTGAAGCGTGCATATCCTGCGGAAGATCTGCACCGTCTATTTTTCGGCAGAATTGTAGCTTGCTATCAATAAATGGACAGAGTCATCCTGCACTGCGACTGCAATTCTTTTTATGCCTCGGTAGAGACCGTGCTGGACCCCCGATTAAAAAATGTGCCCATGGCCGTATGCGGCGATCCGCAAAGCCGCCATGGGATCATTTTGGCAAAAAACGAACACGCCAAACGCTTTGGCGTACAAACGGCCGAAACCATCTATGCAGCAAAGAAAAAATGCCCTGCTTTAGTGTTGGTTGCACCGCATCGAGAACTGTACAGCGAATTTTCCAAAAAAGCCAATGATATCTATAAAGAATATACCGATTTAGTAGAACCCTTCGGCCTGGATGAATCCTGGCTGGACGTAACCAACAGCCGCCTGCTCTTCGGCAGCGGTAAACAAATTGCCGACGAGCTTCGGCAGCGGTTTAAAACAGAACTGGGGATCTCCTGTTCGGTAGGCGTTGCCTTTAACAAGTCCATGGCAAAGCTGGCAAGTGATTATCAAAAGCCTGATGCAACTACTGTAATCACCCGTGAAAATTTCAAACGTCTGGTCTATCCTCTGCCGATCTCCGCTTTGCTGTATGCAGGAAGGCATACAACAGAAGCTTTAAAAAAGCTGTATATTTCAACCATTGGAGACCTCGCCGCAGCTAACCGCGGCACTATTGTAAAACATTTAGGAAAAACCGGAGGTCTGCTGTTTGATTATGCCTGCGGCATCGACGAGGAACCAGTAGAAAGCATCTACAAAGAGTATGCGCAAAAATCTATTGGCAGCAGTCTTACCTTTAAGCAGGATCTGCGCAGTGAGGAAGATCTCAAATACGGCACAATGACTGTTGCCCGGGAGCTTACCCTCCGAATGCGCCGGGCACATGTAAAATGCACCACACTCTGTGCAGGCATTAAATATCATGATTTTACTTCTGCCACCAAACAAATGCCGCTGGAATTTGCCACCAATCTTTTTTCAGAAATCACAGCGACAGCACTGCTGCTGATCCACCAGCTGAATAAAAGCAGAAAACCTGTACGAATGCTCTCCATTACCGGAACCCATTTAATTGCCGATACCGCAGACCATATACAGTTAAGCTTTTTTGAAACAAACGAAAGCCAGCATAAGAAACAGCAGCAGCTTGAAGATGCGATAGAAAAAATACGAAATAAATACGGAGTGTCTTCCGTAGAACTCGGATCCCTCCTTAATAAAGACATGTAATGACAATTTATTTAGGCGGTATCCGCATTTTTTTGTCAGATTTTCTTGACAAGGACACACAAAAATGTTAAGCTTTTATTAACGAAAATTTGGGAGGTTATTTTTATGGATTCTTTTTGCACCAATTGCGGTACTCCGATTCCCGAAGGTGCCGTAAAATGCGCTTCATGCGGTAAGGAATTTAGCCAAGAACCGCAGCCCGTACAGGAGCAGCCGGCACAGGAGCAGCAAACAAATCAGGAACAGCCGGCGCAGGCACCGAATAATACGCCGGAGAAGAAAATAAAAAAATCGATGCTCTATGGTATTATCGGTGCAGCGGCGGCGGTACTCATTATATTGATTATTATCATCGCTTCTGTTGCCGGAAACAGCTATAAAAAAGCCATCGATAATTATATGGACGTTTTAGTTTACGGCAAAGCCAATAAAATCGAAAAACTTGCCCCCAAAGAGTATTGGGATTACTGTGAAGAAAACTATGATACCGATATAAACGATGTCGTGGATCAGTTTGAAGACAGCTATGAATATTTATCTGACAGCCTGGAAGAGGAATACGGAAAGAACGTAAAAGTACGGTATAAAATTACCGAGAAAGATGAGCTTTCCGAGAAAAAATTAGGAACAATCCGCGATAATCTGAAAGAGGAATACGGGATCGCTAAAAAATCTGTAACCAAGGCTTATGAGATAGAAGCCGAGGTAACGTTTAAGGGTTCTGACGATGAAGATACCGAAGATATGACGCTGATCGTTGTAAAAATCGGCGGCAGCTGGTACATTTGCAGCGAATCGGGAGACCTCTTTCTGGATTCCATTGTATAAGAACAGCATATAACAAAATGCCTGATGGAAAATTATCCGTCAGGTATTTTTGTTTTTAAAATTTCAGAAATCTGTTTTCGGCTGCATACACCGTTACGGCGGTAAATTTCTTTCCCGTTTTGAAAGCAAACAATAACCGGAACGCCCAAAACACGAAATGCTTCGGCAAGGAGCGGTTCCTGCTCGATATCAACAATATATGCGCCGGTTTTTTTCAGCAATCTATATACTCTTTTACAGCTTATACACCAGCTCGACAAAAATGCTATGACCGCACGGCCGTGAATAATAGATAGAAATTCTTTTCTTCCGATTCTTGTCAACGTACACCTCCCAAGTATGCTATTATACCCCCAAAAAAATATGGCCTATTAAAAATTTTCCGTACATTCCTGCTGTATTTTTAAAGCCTGTACTCCTGCCCGGTAATACGCTTATATCCCTCCGCCAAACGTTCCCATTGCTGCCGGGTTATCCTTGACGCCCCAACGCCGAAGAAATATTTTTCAAAAAGATTCGCCATGCATACGCGCAGATACGTTTCATTATGCCAGGTACTGTATACAGACGCGGTAAAATTCTCCGCCTCTGCAAACGCAAAAAATTCCCTGTATATCTTCTCTGATATATCTTTTTGATACCGCTTATGCCATTCATGAGAATATTTTATAAAATATAAAACCAGTTCTTCTTTGGGATAGGCCATTACTATGTTCACCAATTAATGATTGGTCTTTCCTCGATCGCGCCAATCATGCATGATCGCAACCAATTCACGCAGCTGTCCTTTAAACTGGGCATCCGGCAAATAGGGAAGCAGCGCTATATGCCACAGACGCATTATTTTCCCCCTGTTTTCATACTCTGTTTTTATACAGTTTTCCCAATTTCAGCCGTTTCTATTGCCCGGAAAGATATTTTTAGCAATAAAAAAAATCCCCGGAACAATCCGGGGAAGAAAACAGTTCAATCATCCGCTTCCTTTTCACTTTTTATAATATCGCCGGTTTTGGCATGAATCTCATATTCATATGCAAAGCCATTGGCTTCAAATTCAACTTCATAAACCGGAATTCCCTTCTCATAATCTGTTTCAATATCCAATTTCCTCGCCTCCGACGCCTGGATTGACGCATGTGCAAAAGCAATATCCCGGGCACGTTCTGCACCAATCAGTATATTCGAAGTATCCTCCGGCACGGCAGTAGCATCGGGCTGAACCACAGCGGGAAGATCATCATCCCGTTCTTTTTTATGTTCAAGAATATCCCCGGTCCGTGCCTCTATTTCATAGTCATATTCTATGCCGGCAGCTTTAAACTCTACTTCATAAACCATCAGGCCATCCTCACAATCCAGCTTTACCCGAAGCTCCTGTGCAGCATCCGCCTGGATCCCTGCATGCAGCAGCGCGGTTTCCTGCGCTTTTTGTGCTCCGATATAATTTTTAGTACTGGCGCTTCCTACAGAATCAATATTCTGCGGTATCGTCTGCCCGGAGGAAAGCAGCAGATTCAATTCATTAATAGAAAGAGGCACTTAGCTGTTAAAACTATATGTCGGCTCATGGGCAATTCTCTGCTGAATAAGCAGCGCCTTTCCTGTGGTAATTCCGTACTCCTGAGCAAGCATCTGAAGCTGGCTGTCTGAGGAAATTGTCTGGCTTAAAACTGCGCCGCTGAAGGTGTCCGTCTGCAGCAGCGCGTTGACCTCCTGGGTAAGTTTTTCCTTCAGCTGTGTACTTTTTTCTGCATCGCCATGATCCACACTGATCAAAATGGAATTAGAAAGTTCGCTGAGATATCCGTTTTTCAATAAAGAACCGATCAGCGCATTTACGGTAATCTCCAAACTGCTGCCTTCAAAATCCATTTGCCCCACAACAGTTTCCGCGTCGTTATTCAGCGCATGTACCGCAAGTACCCGTTCCTTCTCATTGATCTGGATTTCAATACTCGGATTTACGTCCAAAGATACGGTAGAGACTACCGCATAATTCGCCTTATACATTGTAAGCCCCGCAAAAGCACCCACGGCAAGCACTAAAACGGCCGCAGCAGCGGTCAGGCGTGTTATCCACCGATTCGTTTTCTTCTGTTCTGTCATCAAAATTACCTTTCCTTTCTGGTTCTGACATTCACTGAGTACGGAATGCAGAACATCCGGTTGCGAGTTTTCTACTGCCCGTTTAATTTTTTCTTCTATCCCCCTCATACATTCTGCTCTCCTTTCATAAAATGATGTTTCAGTTTTTTAATCGCTCTGCTGTATTTGGAAAGAACGGTAGCCAGAGGCAGAGAAAGTATCTGTGCGATCTCTCTGTGTTTCATACCGGAAACAGCATGCAGCATGACGATCTGTCTCTCCGGGTCTGTCAACAGCTTCATACAAGCTTCCAGTGTCAATCTGTCTTCCAGCGCGGCGGCATCAGCACATAGATCATACTCTTCCAACGATGCAGCGCATCTTTGGCAGTCTCTCAGCTTGGCCAAACAAAGGTTTTTTGCAATCGTAATAATCCAGGCCATCGGCTTCCCACAGGAACGATATCTATCCGCCGCTGCATATAGACTCAGATAGCAATCCTGCAGGACGTCTTCAGCATCCTGCCTGTTCTTCAAAATAGAAAGGGCAAAACCATATACGGAAGCGCTGGTAGCACTGTACAAAGCGGACAGCGCTTCCGTATCCGAGGCGGCGATCCTTGCAAGCAATGCATCCAGCATTTCAGCATCTGCGCTGGTATATCCGACTGCCGAGCTCAAACAAATAAACAGCATAGGGTGTCTCCTTTCATACAGTTAATGAATAACAGACATATTTTATTGCATCCATAAAAAAATTTTTTAAAAATCATTCCTTCATAGAACCGATTACATTGATGATATCGTATACAAAGAAATTTTTTCTCTTTTTTCTCTGCTGCATAAAAATTTTTTACAACCCGTATCAATGGGTAAAAATACAAAAATTCTCCTATTGACTGCTCCCTGCAAAAAGGGACCGGGCAATAGGAGAAGCATTCTCCACGACCAAAATCTCTTAACGTATGCGGTTGTTCAAAGATAAGCCGTAAATCTTTACTCAGCTGTAAAAGAAAGCACTGCTCCCAACAAATTCTCACTTTGTGCCTGTACCCGGAGCACACCGGGCGTCCTTCCCATCCGTACGGCCACACTGATACGCCCTGCACGCATACGCCGTTCGGGGCAATTGACCGGCGTGTGATCGCTCACATCCGAACCTGTTCCCACGAGCGTGCCGACAGAATTACAATCAAACCGAACCAGAGGACAGGCGTCAGGTACCTCACGTCCCTGCTCGTCTTCGCACCAGCAAGAGATTACGGCAATATCCTGGCCATTCGCCTTAGGTACGTCGTTATCCAAATGCAGTACCAGTTTCACCGGTCTGCCGGCAGTTTCCCGAGTATCGCGCGCCGCCGCACAACCGCCGCAATAGGCAACTGCCTCCAGCCGTCCGGGGCTGTACTCCACCTCCCATTCGGCATGAGAATACGGCTCTACTTCTTTTCTCCCCAGCGATGCACCGTTTAAAAAAAGCTCACACTCCGCACAATTGGTATAGGCAAAGACTTTTATCTTTTCCCCCAGCCGATCCTCCCAATTCCAATGGGGCAGCAAATGCACCATCGGTTTTTTCGTAAACAGCGACTGATTCTGATAGAAAGCATCTTTTTTTTGTAAAAATAAATCGATTGCCCCCGACTGCGAACAGATGCGCGGCCAAACAGCTTCCCCCCTGTGTTCAAAGGCGATCCACTGAAAGGATCCGAACATCCACGGCCGTGCCTTCAGCAATTTCCAAAAATGCTCACGTCCGATAAACCAAGCGTTGATATCATGATCGTACGCACGGATATATCCATGTGCGGCAGAATCCTCCTCATACCATCCCCGCGTAGTGCCGGCAGCGCAGCATTCAGAGGAAAAAATCGGCGTTCGCGGATATTGCTGCCGCACAGTATCCCACAATGGATGGTTGTAATTGATGCCGATCAGTTCAAGGTCATCAAATACCGTAGCTTTATCCGGCGAATTAGATACCGCGGAAGTGGTTGGCCGCGTAGGATCCAGCTGCTTGGCACGGGCAATCATCGCTTTATTGATCCGGCGGCCGATCTGTGTTAAATGATGCGGCTCTTCATTGCCGATAGACCACATAAATACACTCGGGCGATTCCGGTCGCGGCGAATCATCATCTCCAGTGCCGCAAGTCCTTCCTCAGTAGAATCAAACCAGCGTGTTTCATCCATCACGATAAATCCGGCCTCATCCAGGGCATCCATCATCGCCGCCGCCTGGGGGTAATGACTGGTTCGGTATCCGTTGGCGCCCATTTCCTTCATCAGCTGCACTTTATAACGGAAAATGTTATCCGGTACAGCTTTACCCGTCAAGCCAAAATCTCCATGACCGCAGACACCGCAGATATCCACACGGCGGCCATTGAGAATAAACCCGTTATCCGCTGTAAAACAGAACGTACGGAAGCCAAAGCGATCGTATACAGTGTCTATCTCCTCCTTGCCGATATACAGCGCAGTCTTCACCGTATATATATACGGATCCTCCGTATCCCACAAATGGGGCTGTTCCATCTGCGTTTCATATTCCACAGCAGTTTTCTGCCGCAGCGATACAAAAACAGTTCCCTCAGCCTGTGCGCAGGGCCTGCCCTCCCGATCCAAAACCGTACTGACAATTCTGACCTCCTGATTGCAATAGCAGTCATTGCGCAAGGTCGTTTCAAAAGCAATCCGCCAAACACCGGTCTCTCCCAGCAGTTCAGGCCGTATACAGACGCCCCACAAATCTACCGAATCAGGCGCCGTTTTAATCAGCCATACATGCCGGTAGATTCCTCCACCCTGATACCACCAGCCTTCATTATGGTCGTAGCGGACATAGACAGCCAGTACATTCTCCTCTTCCCCATAATGCAGATAATCGGAAAGATCTACTTCAAAAGAAGTATATCCACAAAAATTATGCTTAAGTTCACAGCAGTTTAAA
>URTC01000032.1 GCA_900550765.1 uncultured Clostridia bacterium
AGGTCCTGGGAAATAGGCGAGGGGTTCCATTGAATCTTCAGCCCCCTTTGGGTGGCTTTTTGCAGAATATACGGCAGAGCTCTGATCTCGTTTTGCAGAAGCAGCAGATCCCCAGCGGAAAACTGGTCCAGCAGCTCCTCTACATAAGCCGGCGTAATCTTGTGATTGGTACCGGGAAAAATTACGATGCTGTTCTGTCCGCTGCTGTCTACTTGAATGATTGCGTGCCCGTTGCGCCCCTCCTCTACGCGTACAAAGGAAACGTCCACACCGCAGGCGGCCATCAGTTCTTTTAAAAAAAGTCCCTCCTGGCCGATGCATCCGGCATGATAGACCTTGGCACCTGCCCGGGCAAGGGCAATGGATTGGTTCAATCCTTTTCCGCCGGGGAATTGCTCCATGCTGTGGATCGCTACGGTCTCCCCGGGGCGGACGATGTGCTCCACGTGATAGACATAATCAATGTTGCAGGAGCCTAAATTTAAAATTTTCACTTTTGCCGTCTCCTTTCTTTTTTATTATAGCATGCTGGCTGTTAAAAGAAAAGGTCCTTAAAAGAGATAAAACAGACGGATTTTGATTTTTTATATTTTCGGAAATTCAGAAAGGCCGGATCGTTTCCCCGAACGCTGCCTTTTTTATAAGCCCGCTGTCTTTTTGCGGCTGCTCAAAAAATAAAATACCGCTTGGGGTAAAATTACCGGGCGGTATTTTTCGGTAGTATCATTGATTTTTTTTTAAGCGAAGCAACTAGGCAGATAAAACAAAATTCAGATATTTTCCGGCGGATCCCAAAGCCGCGTCAAACGCATGAAAGTGAGTCGGCTGCGTACAAAGGGGGAATTGGCAAACAAAGCATCCTTTATTTCTTCGGGCAGACCGATATCGCTGAGCGTACACGGCGCGCCTGCCGCGTGCAGCCAGGAACGGACTTGAGCTCCCGAGGGCAGCGCCGAAAGGATTTCCTTAAGCTGGGGAAGAACGCTGCGAAGCTGCTCGGCACGGATACCGGAGAGCGGATTGTTTTCGTTTTCCTTAAAAATCTCCTCTGCCAGCGGGCCGAATATACGGCGGATCTCCTCGTCCGGCAGGGCGGTATTTTTAGAAATTGGCAGCGATGGGGTCAGCCTGTGTTCCCATGCGTGGTAATGATCGCAGCAAAGAGCTGTTCCTACACCGACTTTTTCCCCGTGCAGAGCGTCATTTGGGGCATTCAGCACATTCATTTCAATCAAGTGTGAGATATGGTGTTCTGCGCCTGAGGCCGGCCGGGAATTTCCTGCCATCAGCATGGCGATACCGGAGAGGATCAACCCATACATTAAAGTTTCAACGGCTTTTTTCTGCTGCAGCCGGATCCCCTCTATGTTAGAAAGAATTTTCTGCAATGCTTTTTCTTCCAGGGCAAGGATACGGTCACAGCAGTATTCACCTGTTACTATGTGACTGATTTTCCAATCGGCCAGGGCGGTATATTTTCCTAAAAGATCACCGAATCCCGCGCTGACCAGTCGCTGCGGCGCGCAGGCAAGAATATCGGTATCGGCAATCATTGCGATGGGACATACAGCCGGAACAGTGACCTTTGCACCGCGCAGCGTCATGGCGGCCACTGGGGATACAAAACCGTCCACACTGGGAGCGGTGGGAATGGAGAGGAACGGGATTCCTTTTTCGAGCGCGATATAGCGTGTGATATCATGAATTGTACCCGCGCCTACCGCCAGCAGCAGATCGCAGGGATTCGGAAGAGAGCGGAATACGGTTTCGAGAGCTTTTTCGTCTGCGTGCAGGTCTTGAGGATCCAGGCAGACGGTATGAGTGATAGAACAGAGTGTTTCCGCCTTTTTCCCGGCGGCACTATACGTGTTACGGTCGCAGATCATTGCTGTTTTTTGAAAATTTCCAAGTTCTTTTAGCAGTTCCGGCAGCTTTGCCAATGCACCGGAATTTAAAAGGATCTTTTTAATCGCTACTCGATGCGTTCTTCCGCAATCGCATGGAAGCTCGCGCAGCAGCGCGTCAAAACGTCCGGTGTTTTTTTGCCCGTAGTAGGCATTTTCGCCATGCTTCCGCAAAAAATGCTTGTCTAAAAGCGGCTGGCTTAATTCCTTTACCGCCGGATTCAGCGCAAGCGTATACACGGCCATTTTTGCGGCCTCCTCCAGCACGGCAATATTTTCTACCGCTTTTTTCGCTGTGGACCCCCAAGCGAAGGGACCGTGAGACGCCACCAGAACAGCGGGAATTTTTTTATATGTATTTTCCGCGGTTTCTATAATGACGTTTCCGGTGTTTTTTTCATAATCCGTACGGATCTCCTCTTCTGTCAGTTCCCGTGTGCAGGGAACAGCGCCGTAAAAGGCATCTGCATGGGTGGTGCCCAGCGGCGGAAGCGGCCTTTTTGCCTGCGCAAAGGAGGTAGCGAACAGAGAATGCGTATGTACTACGCCGCCGATCTGCGCAAAACTTCGGTATAGGGCCAGATGGGTATCCACGTCTGAGGACGGATTTAAATCCCCTTCTACAATATTTCCCCAAAGATCTACCAGTACTATTTTTTCCGGGGAAAGCTCCTCATAGGGGACGCCGGAGGGTTTAATGGCAACTATGCCGCTTTTGCGGTCGATACCGGAAACATTTCCCCAGGTAAAGGTAACCAGACCGTATTGGGGAAGCAGAAGATTGGCCTGACAGACCTCTTTTTTTAATTCCTCAAGCATAGTAAGTTTCTCCTTATCGATTGACATAAAATATGATACTATATATAATAATACATAGATCGCAAATGTGCAATCCCCGGCGGTAAAAACGAAAAATGAGCAGTTTTTTGAAAGGAAACGCGCAAAATGAGCAGATCTGAGCGACAGCGGCTGATTTTAGAGCTTTTGCAGAAGTGCAGATTTATCAGTGTTGCAGAGCTTTCTCAGCTTTTATACACCAGCCCCTCAAGTATCCGGCGCGATTTGAGCGTGCTGGAGGCACAGCAGCTGGTTCGGCGGAATCACGGCGGCGTTACGCTGTATGAGGATGAACGCAGAGCACTGAATTTTGAAGTAAGAATCCGTAAAAATATCGTAGGCAAAAAACGCATTGCCAAAAAAGCCTCGGCATTGCTGAAAGATAATCTTTCCGTTATGCTCGACGGCTCTTCCTCCGCTATGTATCTGATACCGTATTTAAAAGAGCATAAGGGGATCACGATATTTTCTAACAATATTAAAACCGTGAGTGATGCGATTGAGGCAGGAATCCGTACTTATTGTATCGGCGGGGAAGCGATTGATCAATACGCGGTGCTTTCAGGCAGCTATGCGGATGAAATGGCCGAAAAGCTGTATGTCGATATTTTATTTTTTTCTTCTCAGTGTTTGAGCGATGAGGGTGAAATTACCGATTCTTCCGAATCGGAAAATCGGCTGCGGAAGATCATGCTGCGCAATGCGGCAAAAACAGTTTTTCTCTGCGATGGGGATAAAATCGGTAAGCGCGCATTGCATAAGCTGTGCAGCGTTTCCGAGGTGGATTATACTTTTTTTGACCAGGAACGTTATACACAAAAATTCAGCAGCATATCATAAAAGTCAGGCAGAAAGGAAAGGCGATTTTAACAGAAATGGCGCAGAAACTTTATTTAATTTTTTCGGTAACTCCTTTTAAAACGGGAACGTTTATCCGTGCGATGACGCACTGGCAGTATAATCATGTGGCGGTGGCTTTTGACAAAGATCTGAAGGAAATGTATACCTTTGCAAGGTATTATCGGTCGGTTCCCCTTTACGGAGGTTTTGTCAGAGACTCCAAGGAGCGATACATCTATAAGAAAAAGACGGCTTATGTTAAAATCTGTGAGGTTCCCGTTCGTGAAGACGGCTATCGGCTGGTAAAAGATTATATTGATGCCATCAATCATTACCCGGCGGAGTATATTTACAATATTTTTTCGGCCATAACCGTACCGCTCAAAAAGCGTGTGCTGATCCGAAATGCGTTTACCTGCGCTGAGTTTGCCATACAGATTTTAAGTATGGCGGGGACAGAAATTGAACGGGACCGGTTTTATGCTATTGATGAACTGGCGGATTTTTTTGATTCCTATACGGTATATGAAGGGATATATCGTTTTGAGAATACGCTGCCGCAAAATGATTTTGAAGAGAAAAAAGGTTTGTGGTTCAATCTGCGGTATACGGCGGGGGCCATTAAAGCACTGCTCATACGTATCCGGCATTCTTAAATATCCGTGTCCCGGTCAAATACTTCTTTTATAGAAAAAACAGACCCATGCTTTGGTACAATCCCAAAGCATGGCGTCTGTTTTTTCGGCAAAGGAGAGCTTTAGCGTGCTTGCTTGGTATATCCGCATTTAGGACAAACGCCGTTTTGATTTAATGCGATACCGCATAAGGGGCAGCGCTCTATTTCTTTTTTTGTTTTGAATTCTTCTGAAGCAGCGTTGACACCGCTGGTAAAAGTGAGTTTGGCGATATTCAGCTTATCTTTAAGCAGGTCATAGACAATTTTGATCATACCCTCAACCGTCATAGTTTCCTTGGTAACTACCAGGCGACACTCCGGATACGCTGTTGCCAGCGCTGTTTGATCAGCAGGTCCTTTCATTTTGTTGTTCGGTGCACCGTTGCGGATTCCCTGTGCGTCATAGACACTTAAAATTGCAGGCAGCAGAGGATCGTCTTCTCTTAAAATTAATGCATGGTCAAAATTTTTCAGTACTTCCCATGCGGTTTTTTGGATTTCATTACAGGGAAAAACCATATTTACACCGGGTTCAACAGAATCTTCCACTTCAATTGTTAAAACACCCGTATGTCCGTGCAAATACTGAGCTTCTCCTTTAAATCCATAAAATCGGTGTGCATATTGCAGGTCTAATGTGGTGATGCTTCTCTTTATGCTTATCCTCCTATTTGATATATTTACGGGATTGCGCGCCCGTATACGCCGTTCTTCCATAAGGCTTGGATTCAGCTGGCTGCTTTTTGCAAAAATTTTCCCAAGCGAAAAGGATATAGGGGAAATAATTAATAATAATTATTCTTATTTAAGATAATATCATAAATAATATATAATGTCAATAATAAATTAAAGAATATTTTTGTAACTGTTACTTTATGATGTAACGGAGAAAACAATAATTTTGCTGGGCGAGTTAAAGATGACATAGAATTTTGAATATTCGGATTGAGGTCCATTATGCTGTAAGCGGAGAAGTCCGCCAGGAATAAAAATACCGCCCATATGGGCGGTATTTTTTCGGAATGTTATTTGTTTTTTGGCTTGGTAGCAGCGTTGAGCAGCAGCGTTACAAGGATAATGATTCCAATTACGATGCCGATGCTGAGCATGCCGATGCCCATATATTTGAGATTTTCCATAAACGCGCTGGGATTAAAATTCATCTTTTCAGCCTCCCATAAAGAAATTCAGAATCAGTCCGCCGGCAATTACGGAAGCAATCTGTCCGGATACGTTTACACCGATGGACTGCATTAGGATAAAGTTCTGCGGGTCTTCCGCCAGCGCCATTTTATGGACCACCCGGCCTGACATCGGAAAGGCCGAAATTCCCGCCGCGCCGATCATAGGATTGATTTTTTTGCGCAGGAACAGGTTGAGGAATTTAGCAAACAGTACGCCGCCGGCAGTATCAAAAATGAATGCTACCAGTCCCAGGCCGAGGATCAGCAATGTTTCGGGGCGCAGAAAGTCGGCCGCCTGCATTCTGGAGGCAATTGTAATACCCAGAAAAATTGTAACCAGATTGGCCAGGGTTTTTTGTGCGGTTTCGGAAAGGGAATTGAGTACGCCGCATTCACGGATCAAGTTGCCGAACATTAAAAAGCCGATCAGCGATACCGAAGCCGGTGCAATGATGCCTGCGATTACAGTAATGAGGATGGGAAACAGAATCCGCGTAAGCTTGGATACGTCTTTTTGTACGTAGGGCATACGGATCAGCCGTTCCTTTTTTGTTGTAAGAAGTTTAATGACCGGTGGCTGAATGATGGGCACAAGCGCCATATAGGAATAGGCAGCTACCATAATAGCACCTAAATAATGCGAATTCAGCTTCTGTGCCACTACAATGGAGGTAGGCCCGTCCGCCGCACCGATGATTGCAATGGAGGCGGCATCATTGATATCGAAGAACATAGAAGCGGTGCACAGGGTAAAGAAAATACCGAATTGTGCCGCCGCACCGAAGATCATCAGTTTGGGATCCGCTAAAACGGGACCGAAATCGATCATCGCGCCGATACCGATGAAAAGAATCAGGGGAAACAGCTCGTTGGCAATGCCGGCGTCAAATAATACGCTTAATGCACCGTGTTCTGCTTCGGTTGAAGCTCGCAGCACGGCACCGCCTATACTTTGTGCCGCAACGCTGGTTGTGGTTTGCGTTACCGCGCCGGACAGCGGTACATTTACTAAAATAGTGCCGAAACCCAACGGCAGCAGAAGCGTTGGCTCCATATCCTTTTTTATGGCTAAAAAAATCAGGATACCGCCGATCAGCCACATGACGATATGCTGCCAGTTAATCAGCAGCAGATTTTCATATAAGATTTCCATTGATTACCCTCCGTAAGCCTCCTCAAAACGTAAAAACCAAGTTTTTTCAAAAAAATATTATAACGTATAATTGTAGTGCTGGCAAATGGGTTTTACCTCAGTTTACAAATTATTTACCATTTTTTCGGGAATCAAACCTTCCTTATGCGCGGAAATGCACAAAAAGAGAAGAATGATGATTTTCATATTTTTGTCTTAGGGGAGAAAAACGGTACGGATCCTCTGCAAGGGCAATTTAAACGGTGTTTTTGCTTGCGCGGCGGGAGAAAATCTGCTATGATTACGAAAAATGGATATCAGGCCTCGGCGCAAAAGGAGTAGTATGGGAAAGTCAGATATTAAACGGGTCTTGGGATCGATCCGCAGAGCGGATGAAAAGTTTGGAATGATCGCACCGGGAGACCGGATCGCTATAGGTGTTTCCGGCGGGAAGGACAGCCTTTTGCTGCTGTTTGCTTTATCGATTTATAAAAGGTTCTGCCAAAAGGAATTTTCGCTCTTCGCCGTTACGGTATCTTTGGGGCTGGAGCCGTTTGATACTTCGGAGGTGGAGCGTTTTTCCCTTTCGCTGGGGATCCCCTATACCCGTGTGGAATCGGATATCGGGGAGGTGGTGTTTCATATCCGCAGGGAGAAAAATCCCTGTGCGCTATGCGCCAATATGCGCCGGGGGGCGGTAAACAGTGCGGCAAAGGAATTAGGCTGCAATAAGGTGGCGCTGGCACATCACCGTGACGATGCGATTGAAACATTTTTGATGAGCTTGTTTTTTGAAGGGCGAATGAATACCTTTGCACCGGTTACATATCTTTCCCGCCAGGACCTGACGGTAATCCGTCCGTTTATTTATATTCCCGAAGAACTCATTGCCGCCGTTGTACGCGAGCATACGTTTCCGGTTGTGCCCTCGCCCTGTCCGGCAAACGGGAAAACGAAGCGGCAGGATATAAAAGAGCTTCTGTATACGCTTTCTCTGCAATTTCCTGATCTTCATGAAAAGCTTTTGCATGCATTGGATAATACCGAAAAGTACAACCTGTGGGATCGGTATGTAAAAAAAGGACAGCTTTAACGGTGGAAAATTGTTGGGTTTTCCTATCTTGCTTTTTCATTGGGCCTATGCTATAATACCACCGGTTTAAAGCAGCGGTTACGCCGCTGAAAAACAGAAGGAGAAGATTTTTATGGGCGAAAGAGAAAAATTCAGTTCCCGTATCGGCTTCATTTTGGTTTCTGCCGGTTGCGCCATTGGGTTGGGAAACGTTTGGAAGTTTCCCTATATGTGCGGACAGTACGGCGGTGCTGCGTTTATTTTGATCTATTTGATTTTTCTTGCGATTATGGGCTTTCCGATTCTGGCGTGTGAATTTTCGGTAGGCCGTGCCAGTCAACGCTCGGCGGCCGTTTCCTTTAATGTATTGGAGCCTGCGGGAAGCCGTTGGCATCATTTTAAATATTTCGGCATGGCAGGGAATTACCTGCTGATGATGTTTTATACTACCGTCGCGGGGTGGATGCTGTATTATTGCTGCCGTTGTGCCGCCGGCGAATTTACCGGTCCATCTTTGACCGCGGCTGAAACGGCGGAAAAATTTAATGAAATGCTTGCCAGTCCCGGTATTATGACGTTCTGGATGGTTCTTGTGGTGGTGCTTGCCTTCGGTATCTGCCTGCTGGGGATGCGCAGGGGTGTGGAAAAAATTACGAAGATTATGATGTGCTGTCTGTTGGTGCTGATAGCGGCTTTAGCGGTTCATTCTTTGTTTTTACCGGGCGCAGAAAAGGGGATTGCCTTTTACCTGGTGCCTGACTTTGATGCGATCCGGCAGCAGGGAATCGGCAACGTGGTATTCGGTGCCATGTCACAGGCATTTTTCACTTTGAGTATTGGGATCGGCGCCATGGCTATTTTCGGAAGTTACCTGGATAAAAGCCGTTCCCTTACGGGGGAAACGACGCAAATTATCCTATTGGATACCTTTGTTGCACTGATGGCAGGCTTAATTATTATTCCCGCGTGTTTCTCCTTTGCCATCGAGCCTGATGCCGGTCCTTCGCTGATTTTTATTACATTGCCGAATATCTTTCACCAGATGGCGGGCGGCCGCATTTGGGGCAGTTTGTTCTTTCTGTTTATGTTCTTTGCCGCACTTTCCACGGTAATTGCGGTATTTGAAAATATTACGGCTTTTGCTATGGATCTGCGCGGCTGGAGTCGTAAAAAATCGGTACTGATCAATGGCGCGGCAATGTTAGTGCTTTCTGTTCCCTGCATTTTAGGGTTTAATCTGCTTTCCGGCTTTATGCCGTTAGGCCAGGGGACCAATATTATGGATCTGGAGGATTTTCTTGTATCAAACAACTTGCTGCCGCTGGGGTCTCTGGCATATTTGCTGTTCTGCACTTCGCGCGCAGGCTGGGGATGGTAGAGTTATATGGAAGAGGTCAATATAGGGAGTGGGGTAAACTTACCCAGAAAGCTTCGATAATAAATGACGTCTGAGCTGCCAGAATTGATTACAGTGATTTATTTGAAAGGATATTGGGACTTTTTTACCCAAAAAGATCCTGCACATTTGGCATTATGGATGGTGTTTGCCGTGCTGCTGCTGTTGCTGGTGGTGTGGTTCGCTTTTGGACATTTACTGAAAAAGAAGCAGGCAGATCAAAAAAATTAGAAGCTGTGGCCGCCGGAGATTCCGGCGGTTTTTTCTTTATGGCAAAAATTTCGGCATTTTATAAAAAATACTTTACAGAATCATGGATAATATGCTAAAATATTTTAAAATAAAACAAGAAAACACGGACCTTTAATTTGGCACGAGATGCCAGCAAGGTGGATTTTCAATACGTGCGTTTAGCCTTGCTGTACCCGCAGCAGGTTTTTTTATGCCCGGAGGGTAAAAATATATTTTTCGGAGGAAGAGTTTTTATGAAGATGGTTTACAACGTGGAAGACCGGCCAAAGCCGCTGCAGGTAGTAGTGTATGCGATTCAGCAGCTTTTGGCCATTATGGCGGCAACTTTAGTGGTTCCGGTTATTACCGGCAACGGAATGCAGCCGGCCGCGGCGCTGTTTGGCGCAGGCGTGGGAACGATTGTTTATTTGTGCTTTACCCGGTTTAAGAGCCCTGTGTTTTTAGGCTCATCTTTTGCCTTCTTAGGTTCTATGGCGGCAGCCTTTGCCGGTGCGGTATCAGTGCAGGCCGGCTATGCGGGATTGATCATCGGTGCAACATTCGCTGGGCTGGTATATGTGGTGATTGCCCTGATCGTAAAATTTGCAGGTGTTCAGTGGATCAATAAGCTTATGCCGCCTGTAGTGATCGGCCCTACGGTAGCCATCATCGGCCTTTCCCTGGCGGGCAACGCTATTGGCGATATTACCAAGGGCAGCGTTACTATGGATGTTACGCAGCAGATTGCACAAATCAACGGAGCAACAGGTCTTGCTGAAATCGTAGATAAAACAGAGTCGGTAGCGTTGGGATCACCGTTTATAGCATTGCTGTGCGGTCTTGTAACGTTGGCTGTCACGATGATCTGTTCCTGCTACGGCAAGAAAGGCGTACGGCTCATTCCCTTTATCATCGGGATCTTAGCCGGCTATGCCACGGCGCTTGTTTTTACGCTGATCGGCAACAGTACGGGCACCGATGCTTTAAAAATACTGAATCTTGCTCCGCTTCAGGCACTTTTTGCTGACGGTGTAACGCTGAAGAGCTTTTTGACCCTGCCTGAATTTACGTTCCTGACGGCCGCCGAAGGAGTCCGGCAGATCGACGGTCAGTATCTGGTTACTTTGGCTGTGG